>JBFHEQ010000015.1:0-16459 GCA_041584075.1 Hydrogenophaga sp. | reverse complement strand
CCAGCCATCAAGCTCGGGCAGCATGACGTCCAGGATCAGGAGGTCGTGCTGGCCCTCGAGGGCCATGTGCAGGCCGTCGTTGCCGCGGGTGGCCAGGTCCACGCCAAAGCCCGCCTCGCGCAGGCCCTGGCGCAGGTACTCACCGGTTTTGGGTTCGTCTTCGACGATCAGGATGTTCACGGGCCCTAGTGTGCCTCCAGCCCACGGCCTTGTGGCCAACATGACAAATTTGTCATCTTGCCGACAGCCGCCTGTGAGGGCTCCATCGCCACAATGGCCGCATGCCCCACCGCCACCCGACCCGTTCTGAAACGCCGCGAGTCTGCCTCTCGGCTTGGCGTTCTCGCCGCGAAATGCGCGCCTGGGCCCTGTGCCTGTTGCTGGCCCCGATGGGCGTTCTGGCGCAGACCGCAGGCACGGCTCCCGAACTGCAAGACTGGCGCGCCGCCAACGAGGCGGTGGCGCAATTCAAGCGTGGTCATATCGATCTGCTCAAATGGGAGCGCAGCAACCTGCCCAAGGTCACGCCTCCGGCCGAGGTCGTGCCCGATCTGATGCTGATGGCGCCCGCCGACGCGGTGCGGGCAGCCTGGCAGTGGCACCCCGAGCTGTTGCGGGTGCAAAGCCGATTGGGTACGGAAGCGACCCAGCACGTGGCCGAAGGGCGCTTGGCGGCTTTGGACGCCGGCTTGCAGCGCCGGGTCGACGGTCTGGATGAGTTGCTGGAGGTGGCAACCGAGACCCGCAAGATCTGGATCGAAGCGGTGGCGGCGCGCAAGGTGCTGCGCTTTCGCGAAGCGGCGTTGACCAGCGCCGAGGCCGGCAACGAGCTGGGGCGGCGCATGGTCAGCGTGGGCAACTGGAGCCCATTGCAGGCCACGCCGTTTGAGCTGTCCGCCGCGACGGCCCGGATGGACCTTCGCCGTGCCCAGCTGGCGGCGAAGCAAGCCGAGGGCGCGTTGCTCAAGCTGTTGGGCCTGGTTGGTGCACCCATGGTGCTGGCGTTGCCCGACGCCTTGCCCGAGGTCCCTGCCGCGGCCATGACACGCGAGGCATGGGCCGAAGGCCTGGGCGCGGTACAGGCCCAATTGCCGGGCATGACCGCCACCCGGAACCGGGTGGCCTCCCAAGCTGCAATGGATGTGTACAGCGCCAGCCATGAACTGGCCCGCATCCAAAGCGGCGAGGTGCTGAGGCTGCGCCGCTACATCACCGAAGAAACCGTGCTGCACTACAACGGCATGTTGAAAAGCGTGTGGGATGTGCTGGGGGAGGTCGGCAATCAGGCCGAGGCCGAGATTGACGCCATTGATGCGCAGCGCGATTTCTGGTTGGCCGAGGCCGATCTGCAATGGACGCTGCAGGGCGGCGCCCCCACCAACCTCGTCTCCCTGAGCGGAGGCAGCGCCGAGACCGGTGGCCCCGCCGCCCATTGAATGCATCAGGACCGAGCCACATGAATCCCATCGCCTCCCGCCGACAATTTTTCGCAGGTGCGGCCGCTTCCGTCGCCGGTCTTGCGGTGTCCCGCTCTGCCCTGGCTGGTCTGCCCGAACCGGTGATGCAGACCTCGGTCAAGATGGCGCCGCCCTTGGTGCCTCAGACCGGGCGGCCCTACAACCCTGTGGTCACGCTCAACGGCTGGACCTTGCCCTGGCGCATGAACAACAACGTCAAGGAGTTCCACCTGGTGGCCGAGCCGGTGGTGCGCGAAGTGTCCAGAGGCTTCAAAGTCAACATGTGGGGCTACAACGGCCAGAGCCCAGGACCGACGATTGAAGTGGTCGAGGGCGATCGCGTGCGCATCTTCGTGACCAACAAGCTGCCGGAGCACACGAGCGTGCATTGGCACGGTCAGCGCCTGCCCAATGGCATGGATGGCGTGTCGGGCTTGAACCAGCGGGCGATTCCCGTGGGGAAAACCTATGTGTACGAATTCGTGGCGCGCCGTCCCGGCACTTTCATGTACCACCCGCACGCTGACGAGATGACGCAGATGGCCATGGGCATGATGGGCATGTGGGTCACCCATCCGAAAGCCAAACACCCTCACATTGCCGAGGTCGACCGGGACTTCTGCTTCTTGCTCAACGCGTTCGACGTCGAGCCGGGCAGCCGCACGCCCATGGTCAACACCATGACCGATTTCAACATCTGGTGCTGGAACAGCCGCGTGTTTCCCGACATCGACACGCTCAACGTCCGTTTGAACGACCGGGTGCGTATCCGGGTCGGCAACCTCACCATGACCAACCATCCCATCCATTTGCATGGTCATGAGTTTGAAGTGACCGGCACCGATGGAGGGCCCACGCCACCGGACTCGCGCTGGCCCGAGGTGACCACCGATGTGGCCGTGGGCCAGATGCGCCAGATCGAGTTGCTGGCCGACGAAGAGGGCGACTGGGCCATGCATTGCCACAAAAGCCACCACACCATGAACGCCATGGGTCACGATGTGCCCAACATGATCGGCGTGGACCATCGCGGTATCGTGGGCAAGATCCAGTCGGTGGCCCCCGACTACATGGTCATGGGCGAGCGCGGCATGGCCGACATGGGCGCGATGGAAATGCAGATTCCCGACAACACCGCTCCCATGATGACCGGTACCGGCCAATACGGCCCGCTGGAAATGGGCGGCATGTTCAACGTGTTCAAGGTGCGCAAGGACCAGAAACCGGGCGACTACAGCGACCCCGGTGCTTACAAGCACCCGCCCGGCACCTCGGCGTTTGAATACAACGGGCCATTGGCTGAGCCGGCGCGTTTCCAGTCCGAAGTGAAGGCCAACGGGCAGCCCGTGAGCGGGCTGAACAACAAAGCTGCCGCCTCGGCCGAAAAGCCGACTTCGGCCAACGCTTCTGCGGTCAAACCCAACGGGCGACACAAGCACTGACCCGGGCGTGTTGGCCCGCTTCAAGAACCATCCATTCTTCTTTTGTAGAGCCGAGAGCACTGTGATATGAAATACCGCGTACTGCACCCCTTGTTGATGTCCCTGATGCTGCTGGGTGCTGCGCCCGCGTTCGCCCATGGTGACGAAACCCACCAAAAGGCGGCAGCACCCATGAAAATGGAGCAAAAAGAATGGGGCATTGGCGGCAGTGCCAAATCGGTCAAACGCACCATCGAGGTGAAGATGACCGACAACATGCGCTTCACACCCGACCGCATTGAAGTCAAAGAAGGGGAGACCGTGCGCTTCAGCCTGAGCAATACCGGACAGGTGTTGCATGAGATGGTGCTGGGCACCGCGCCGGTTTTGGCCGAACATGCGGCTTTGATGAAACGCTTCCCCAACATGGAGCACGATGAGCCTTACATGGCCCATGTGCCCGCAGGCGAAACGGGCGACATCATCTGGACCTTCAACCGTCCGGGCGAGTTTGATTTCGCCTGTTTGATCGCCGGCCATTTTGAAGCCGGCATGGTCGGGAAAATTGTTGTGCAACCCACACCCGGAGGCAAGAAATGATGGATACACCGAACACAAACATTGAAGCACCATGGCTGCGCCGCCGCCAGTTGGCCGGCCTCGCCTTGGGCATCTGCCTGCCTGGCTGGGCCATGGCGCAATCCCCTGCGCCATTGCTGCAGGTCTGGAAAGACCCGAACTGCGGGTGCTGCAAAGACTGGATCGTGCACCTGGAGCAGAACGGTTTCCGCTCGCAGGCCTTCGACACAGGCAACACCGCCATGAGGGCACGCCTGGGCATGCCGCAACAACTGGGCTCGTGCCACACCGCGCTGATTCAAGGCTATGTGATCGAGGGGCATGTCCCTGCGCGAGAGATTCAACGTTTGCTCAAAGAGCGCCCCAAAGCCCTGGGCCTGACGGTGCCGCGCATGCCGGTGGGCTCGCCGGGCATGGACGGCCCGGAGTACGGTGGCCGCAAAGATCCGTACGACGTTTTGTTGGTCGCGCGCGACGGCACCACGACTGTTTTTCAAAGCTACACCTGAGGCACCCCCGACATGAACACCCGCTCTCTGCACACGCTGGCCCTGGCGGCCTTGATCGCCTTGCCCGCGGCCTTGACGCTGCCAGCCGCGGCGCAAACCGCAGCCCCAGCCACCGCGGCCTCTCCGGCCGCCGCCGACATGGTCGATGGTGAAATCCGGAAGGTCAGCAAGGACACCGGCAAGCTCACCATCAAGCACGGTGAAATCAAGAGCCTGGACATGCCGCCCATGACCATGGTGTTCACGGCCAAAGACCCCGCGCTGCTGGACCAAGTGGCGGTGGGCGACAAGGTGCGTTTTGTGGTGATCGATGAAGGCGGCAAGATGGTGGTCACCGAGCTGCAGCCGCTCAAATAAGAGCACCAGGGCCAAACCATGGACATCCTCGCGCACGGCCTGTGGGCGGGGGCTGCGGCCCTGGCCATGGCGCCGCAGCGCAAGCCGCCCCGCGCGATCTGGGCCTGGACCGTGGTGTTGGCGGTCATTCCCGACCTGGGGCACATGCTGCCCGTGACCGGCTGGGCTGTGAGCACGCTCTCCAGTGCCGACTGGTGGCAGTACGCCACAGCGTCACCGGGCCAGGAGCCGGCCATGCCGACATCCGTGATGCTGTGGGCGCACCATTTGCACTGCATCCTGCACAGCGCTTTCTCAGCCGCTGCGGTCACCGGCCTGGTGTGGTGGCGATGGCGGATGTGGTGGCCGCCCTTGCTGGGCTGGTGGTTGCACATCGTGATCGATGTGTTCACCCACTCGGCCGATTTTTTTCCCTCGCCGGTGCTGTATCCACTGACCTACTGGGGGTTCGATGGCTGGGCCTGGAACCAGCCCTTGGCTCTGGCGCTCAACTACGCCTCCCTCGCCGGGGTGTGGGCATGGTTGCTTCAAGCACGGTGGCGAAGCACCCGCTGAATGAATGGCCCGCCATCAAACCGGGCAGTGCAAAACAACACCCTGTACGGGTTGCACAAGGTTGGGCTGGGTCACCACAAAGGCCACGCGCAGCGCTTCAAACTGAGGTCCCTCTGGCAAACTGAGTTGCAGCTGCTGGGGAAAGGTGGCTGGCCAGGGTGACACCGGCTGGTACAGACTCACGACGTGGTCGTGGTTCAGTGTCTCGCCTGCATTTTCGCCGCGGGTGACTTTGCTGACCAGGCCATCCTGCAACACGGCCCAATACCCGGCCAGCGAGTGAGTCCCGGAGACCGCTCCCACCGTGGCCGTGACGCGGCTGCCCTCGCGGGTCAGTCTGAGGGTCGGCGCAGGTCCTTTGTTGGCAGGGGCTGCCTTGTTCAAGGCCGTCGGTGTTTCGCTGCGCCAGCTGCGGTGATCTTGCCCATTGAGCACCACCTGAGGGGTGTAGACGTACTTGCCATTTTGAACGGCGCGCACCTGGTGCTGACGCTGCGTGGTGGCCGGTGTGGCGAAGCGGTCTTGCCAGCCCAGGTGGTTCCAGTAGTTCACGTGGAAGGCCAGCGGCAGGATGTTGGGTTGGTCGTTGAGCGTGGACAGCCACCGGTCGGCGGGTGGGCAAGAACTGCAGCCTTCGGAGGTGTACAGCTCAACAATGGCGGGTGGCTGGGCGCCTGACTGGGCTTGGCAATGGACGGGCGGCGAGGCCTGGGCGACGGCCAGGGTGGCCGCATTGGCGGCGAGGAGCAGGGCCGCTTGGGCGGTGCGGTGTGGCAGGCTCATGGTGTTCTCCTTGGGGAATAGCCATGGGTCGTTGGCCCTGCCCAATTCTTACCACCGCGGCCTGTTCCTGCCATGTAGAGGCGCCGCGCAAGCCCGAAGACCTGTGCGGCGCATGACCGGCGAATGGGATCAGTGGCCGAGGATCTTGGACAGGAAGTCCTGGCTGCGCTCGTTCTGCGGGTTGTTGAAAAACTCTTCGGGGGTGTTTTGTTCCACCACCTGGCCCTGGTCCATGAAGATCACGCGGTCGGCGACGGCCTTGGCAAAACCCATTTCGTGGGTCACGCACAACATGGTCATGCCCTGGTCGGTCAGGCCGATCATCACGTCGAGCACCTCTTTGATCATCTCGGGGTCCAGCGCCGAGGTGGGCTCGTCAAAGAGCATGATCTTGGGCGTGAGGCACAGCGAGCGTGCAATGGCGACGCGCTGCTGCTGGCCGCCTGAGAGCTGCAGCGGGTATTTGTTCGCGTGTTCGGCGATGCGCACGCGCTCCAGCTGGGCCATGGCTTTTTCGATGGCTTCGTTGCGCGGCATCTTGGCCACCCAGGTGGGCGACAGGATCAGGTTCTCCAGCACGGTGAGGTGCGGAAACAGGTTGAACTGCTGGAACACCATGCCGACTTCACGGCGCACGCGGTCCACGCCTTTGACATCGTCACCGACCACGGTGCCGTCGACGGTGATCTTGCCTTCCTGGTATTCCTCCAGCGCGTTGACGCATCGGATCAGCGTCGATTTGCCCGAGCCTGAGGGCCCGCAAATCACCACCTTTTCACCTTTTGAGAAGGTCAGGTCGATGTCCCGCAACACGTGATAGCCATTGCTGGGGTACCACTTGTTGACTTTTTCAAACTGGATGATGGGAGCTTCTTGGTTGCTCATGGAATTGAGTCTTTCTATTTGTATGGGGGTGCAAACTGCGGGTTCGATCAGCGGCTCTTGCTGACGGCGGTGCGTTTTTCAACCCACAGGCTGTAGCGCGACATGGCGAAGCAGAAGGCGAAGTAGATGGCAGCAATGAAGAACAGGCCTTCCATCTTGAAGGGACGCCAGTCTGCGTCTGAGTTCAGCGCAAGGCCGACGGCTCCCGTCAGGTCATAGAGCGAAACGATGGTGACCAGCGAAGTGTCCTTGAACATGCCGATGAAGGTGTTCATGAGCGAGGGCACCACGGTGGTCAGCGCCTGCGGCAACACGATCTTTCGCTGGGTTTGCCAGAAGGTCAGGCCCAGTGTGGCGGCGGCTTCGGTCTGCCCCTTGGGCAGGGCTTGCAAACCGCCTCGAATCACTTCGGCCATGTAGGCCGCCGAGAACAGGGTGATGCCCACCACCACACGGATCAGGACATCGATGTTGGTGCCGGCGGGCATGAACAGCGGCAGCATGAACGAGGCCATGAACAGGATGGTGATCAGTGGCACGCCCCGGATCAGCTCGACGTACAAGGTGCACAGGGTGCGGATGGCCGGCATGTTGGAGCGCCGACCGAGTGCCACCAGAATGGCCAGCGGAAACGCCAGCGTCATGGCGATCACCGTCAGCATCACGGTCAGCGGCAAGCCGCCCCATTGATCGGTCGACACCTCGACCAGGCCAAACAGGCCACCCTTCATGAGGGTGAAGTACACCGCCAGCATGGCCGGCCACATGATGAGCAGCGACTTGTTCCAGAAAGCCGGCATGCAGCTCAGAGCGACCACACCCAGCATCAACAGCGTCGACACGACAGGGCGCCACTGTTCTTCTTGCGGGTACAGACCCAACAGGATCAGGCGACCCTTTTCGGTGATCACGCCCCAGCACGCGCCCAGGCCGCGAGCTTTGTTGCAGGCTTCGAGGTCGGCGCCAAACACGGCGTTGGTCAGGCTCCAGGTGGTTGCCTGGGACAGGGTGAACAGCACGGCGGCCAGCATGATCACGGTCATGAGGCTGTTGACCGGACTCGAAAACAGGTTGCCTTTGAGCCAGGTGATGATGCCGCCGCTGGCGCCGGGAACGGCGCGCGCAGCAATGGGTTGGAAAGTGGTTTGCATTGTTGTGGGCTCCTAGCGTTCCTGGATCGCGGCACTGGCATTGAACCAGTTCATCAGCAAGGCCGTGATCAGCGACAGCGTGAGGTACACGGCCATCACGATGGACAGCGCTTCGATGGCACGTCCGGTCTGGTTCAAGGAAGTGTTGGCGATCGAGACCAGGTCGGGGTAACCAATGGCCACAGCGAGCGAAGAGTTTTTGGTGAGGTTGAGGTATTGGCTGGTCAGGGGGGGGATGATCACGCGCAGCGCCTGCGGCAACGCCACCAGGCGCATGGACAGCGATTTGGACAGCCCCAGCGATGCAGCGGCTTCGTGCTGACCTTGCGACACCGAGGCGATGCCCGAGCGCACGATTTCGGCGATGAAGGAGGCTGTGTACAGCACCAGGCCCACCAGGAGCGAGAGAAACTCCGGGCTGAAATTGGCGCCACCTTCAACCATGAAAACGCCCTTTTCCGGGAGGTTCCATTCCATGGGCGCACCACCAGCCAGCCAGCCAGCCAGACCGAATCCCACGACGATGGCGATCGCCACCGGTATCACAGGGCGGGGCTGCCCGGTCAGATCAAAGTGGCGTCGCGCACGCTTGGCGTAGACGACGCTGGCCGCCACACCCAGCAGCATGCCCAGCACAGAGAGTGATTGCCCCAGTCTCCACTCAGGCCAGGGGACGAAGAAACCACCTTTGCTCAGAAAAGTGTTGCCCAGTTCCCAGGCTTCATCCATCGAGGGCAGGGTCTCGGTGAAGACGATGTACCAGATCAGGAGTTGCAGATAGACGGGGATGTTGCGGAAAATTTCCACATACACATAACAGACCTTGCGCACCAGGAAGTTGGTGGAAAAACGCCCGATGCCCAGCAAGGTGCCCAGCAGGGTGGCCAGAACGATGCCGATGATGGCCACTTTGAGCGTGTTGGCGAGGCCAATGCCGAATGCGGTCCAGTACGTGCTCATCACGTCGTAGGGAATGAGCGTTTCGCTGACGTCGAAGCCAAAAGGCTGAGACATGAAGTCGTAGCCGCTTTGAATGCCCCGCCGGCGCATATTGTCCAGGGTGTTGGTGACCAGCAGCCAGATAAAACCGGCGACCGAGGCAATGGCCAGGATCTGGTAAATGACGCTGCGTCCTTCTCGGCTGTTCCACGAGATGGAGCGCGTTTTCTTTTTGGGTAGGGGTCTGGCTTCAATCATGGGAGGCGTACTTCCATACGTGATTGGGTGAAATCACAAGCGTAAAAAAAACCGGCACAAACACCCTGAGAAAACTGAGGGTGTTTGTGCCAGTTGTGGCCGGCTGAATCAGATCAACGCAGGGGAGGGGCGTACATCAGGCCGCCGTTGGTCCACAGGTTGTTTTTGCCGCGCGGCAGGTTCAGCGGCGTCTTGGGGCCCACGTTGCGCTCGAAGATTTCACCGTAGTTGCCGGTGGCCGCGATGGCGCGGGCCAGCCATTCCTTGTCCAGGCCCAGGTGTTTGCCCAGGTCTTCGGTGGAGCCCAGCATGCGGCCCACTTGTGGGTCGGTGCTCTTCTTCATCTCTTCCACGTTGCCCTTCTTGATGCCGTATTCTTCGGCTTCGATCAGGCCGTTGAGCACCCATTTGGTGATGGCGAGCCACTCGTCGTCACCGCGGCGCACCATGGGGCCCAGAGGCTCTTTGGAAATCAGGTCGGGCAGGATCTCGTGGTCTGCCGGCACCTTGGCTTCTTTGGAGCGGGTAGAGGCGAGGCCAGAGGCGTCGGTGGTGTAAGCCTGGCAGCGGCCAGAAAAGTAGGCGCCGGTGGCAGCTTCAACTTTTTCAAACACAACTGGCTTGATCTTCAAGTTGTTGGCGCGGGCGAAGTCGGTCAGGTTTTTCTCGGTCGTGGTACCGGACTGCACACAAACGGCTGCACCGTTGAGTTGCTTGGCGCTCTTGATCTTGCCTTTGGCAACCATGAAGCCCTGGCCGTCGTAGAAGCTGGTGCCGACAAAGTGCAGGCCCAGGGACGCGTCACGCGACAGGGTGCCGGTGGTGTTGCGAGAGAGGATGTCGACCTCTCCAGATTGCAGGGCGGTGAAACGCTGCTGGGCGTTCAGTGGAACGTACTTGACCTTTTCAGCGTCGCCGAGTACTGCGGCGGCAACGGCCTTGCAGTAGTCGACATCCAGACCAGACCAGGCGCCGCTGCTGTCGGCTTGCGAGAACCCGGCCAGACCCGTGTTCACACCGCAGACCAGTTGACCTCGGCCCTTGATGGCGTCAACGGTCTTGCTGGCTGCGTGGGCTGGTGCACTTGCCATGACGGCTGCTGCGGCGGCAAGTGCCAGGGAAAGGTTCAAGGATTTCAATTTCATGTTTGACTTACTCCAATTGGTATAGCAAAAGTTGCTGCCAGGACAGGTGCTCACGGGGCGCAAGCACTGCCCGCCCGAACGGTAACTGTAAGGCGCCGGCAAGTGGCCGAGCATCGGGGTTTACGTGAGATCACTATGCGTAAAGCGCATGACGACATGGTGCGGGCACCGGATACAGCATGGTGTGTTCAAGCAATTTTCGGGCCAAGTTCAATTTCCAGAGGTCGTCTCGGGAGCGACATCGTCTCTTTCGGGATTCGCAAACCCGCCCGTATGCTGTGATGGCTTTTGCCCATCAACAGGAGACGAAAAGATGAAAAAAAATGACTTGGTGCCCAGGGTTGCGGAGCGCGCGCACCACCGTTTCTGGCCGAAGCGGCTGGCCCACAGCATTTCCACGCCGCAGACTTCTCTCTGGCTCAATCTGGTCACGAGCGCGCAGCGCTATCCTGAGAAGGCCGCAACGATCTTCTTCGACCAGAGCCTGACCTATAAAACGCTGAGGGCCCAGGCTGAGCGGGTGGCCGCTCACCTGCACGCCCAAGGCGTTCAAGCGGGCGATCGCGTCATCCTGTTGATGCAGAACTGCCCTCAGTGGATCGTGGCTTACTACGCCATCCTGCGCGCCAATGCCGTGGTGGTGCCCGTGAACCCGATGAACCGGGCTGAAGAACTCAAGCACTACATCACCGATCCCGATGTGCGCGTGGCCATTTGTGCCGCAGATCTGGCCGCAGAGCTCAACAAGGCCAGTGAAGCCTTGCCCGAAGCCCAGCGGTTGAGCCACATGGTGATCAGCCACTACAGCGATGCGGTCGAAGCAGACGCCGAGGTGCCCGATGCCTGGAAGCCATGGCTGGATGCGCGCCATGCTGCCCCCGACCTCTCGTGCGGATCCGTCAGCGACTGGACAGAGGCACTGGCGTCGACCACCGAGCTCCCCGAGCACACGCGGGGCCCCGACGACCTGTGCGTGCTGCCCTACACCAGCGGAACCACCGGGCTGCCCAAAGGGTGCATGCACACCCATGCCACCATCATGCACAACGCGGTGGCGGGTGCAGTATGGGGCAACGGAACCTCAGAGGCGGTCATGCTGCTGGTGGTGCCCATGTTCCACATCACCGGCATGGTGACTGGTATGCACATGGGGCTTTACCTGGGCGCGACCATGGTGCTGATGCCGCGCTGGGACCGGGATCTGGCGGGGCGCCTGATCTCCAGATGGCGGGTCACCAGCTGGACCAACATCCCGACCATGGTGATGGACCTCTTGGCCAGCCCCCACTTCGCCACCTACGACCTGACCAGTCTGAACTACATCGGCGGAGGAGGAGCCGCCATGCCCCAGGCCGTGGCCCAGCGTTTGCTGGAAGCTTATGGCCTGCAGTTTGCCGAAGGTTATGGGTTGACCGAGACCGCAGCGCCCTCCCACAGCAACCCGCCCGACGCGCCCAAGCAGCAATGCCTGGGCGTGCCTTTTGTGGGCGTGGAGTCACGGGTGGTGGACCCGGACACCTTGAAAGAAATGCCTGTGGGCGAAGCCGGGGAAATCATCATGCGGGGCCCATCGGTGTTCCAGGGGTACTGGAAGCGGCCCGATGCCACGGAGATCGCTTTTGTGGAGTTTGAGGGGCAGCGCTATTTCCGATCGGGTGATCTGGGCCGGGTGGATGAAGACGGCTACTTCTTCATCACCGACCGGCTCAAGCGCATGATCAATGCCAGTGGCTTCAAGGTGTGGCCTGCCGAGGTGGAATCGCTGATGTTCCGCCATCCGGCCATCGCCGAGGCCTGCATCATCGGAACCCGGGACGATTACCGCGGAGAGAGCGTGAAGGCGGTGGTGGTGCTGCGTGCGCAAGCCCGCGGACAGGTGAGCGAGCAGGACATCGTGGACTGGTGCCGCGAGAACATGGCGGTGTACAAATGCCCCCGCGTGGTGCAGTTTGTGGAAGCGCTCCCCAAAAGTGGGAGTGGCAAGGTCATGTGGCGTTTGCTGCAGGAGCAGGAAGCCGGGGCCTGAGCACGGGCTTGCCGCGCGTTGCACAATGGTGCATGGTCTCCCGTCACCCCACCGCCCGTCCATCTCTGTCCCGACTCTGGCAGCCCCGTCGGGGGCTGTTCTGGCTGATGGTAGCGTTCAATGTGATGGGCTGGATCCTGGGATGGGCCCTGCACCTGCTGCAGCCGACCGGCGGCCTGCTGGTGCTGGTCACTGTGTTTGCCCTGGGCAACGCCGGCATGGGCTGGTGGTTGCTGTGGATACTCTGGCGCGATGGCGCCGCAACCAATTCTGGAGAAAACGCTGATGTTCAAAGCTTTGCTGGTCAACAAGACCGATGATGCCGGCTATACCTGCACCCTGACCGAACTCGATGAGGCCCAGTTGCCCGCCAGTGGCGACGTGACGGTGCGCGTCGACTGGTCGACCATCAATTACAAGGATGGCCTGGCCATCACCGGCAAAGCGCCGGTCGTGCGCAGTTTTCCCCTGGTGCCCGGCATTGACTTCGCCGGCACGGTGACCGGCAGCGACCACCCGCGCTGGAAAGCCGGTGACCAGGTGGTGCTCAACGGTTTTGGGGTGGGCGAAGGCCACTGGGGTGGTCTGGCGCAAATGGCCCGTGTGAAGGGTGACTGGCTGGTGGCCTTGCCGGAAGGCCTGAGCGCACGCGATGCCATGGCCCTTGGAACGGCTGGCTACACCGCCATGCTGTGTGTGCAGGCGCTGCAGCGCCACTGGGACGCTGCGGGTGTGAAGCCCGGCAGCGGTGAGGTGCTGGTCACCGGCGCTGGCGGTGGCGTGGGTGGCGTGGCCATCGCGCTGCTGGCGGCCATGGGCCACACCGTGGTCGCCTCCACTGGCCGGCTGGAAGAGACGGATTACCTGAAATCGCTGGGTGCGACCGATGTGATGGATCGCAGCGCCCTGAGCGCAGCCGGCAAGCCGATGCAGAAAGAGCGCTGGATCGGCGTGGTGGATTCGGTGGGCAGCCACACCCTGGCCAATGCCTGTGCGAGCACGCGTTATGGCGGTGCAGTGGCTGCGTGCGGGCTGGCGCAAGGCATGGATTTCCCGGCCTCGGTCGCGCCGTTCATCTTGCGCGGCGTCACGCTCTACGGCATCGACAGTGTGATGGCGCCCTTGGCCAAGCGCGAAGCCGCCTGGCAGCAGCTGGCGCGCGATCTGGACCGCAGCAAGCTGCAGGCCATCACCAAAGAGGTTGGACTGGCGGAAGCCCTGGAAGCGGGCCCGGCGATTCTGGCCGGGCAGGTGCGCGGTCGCCTGGTGGTGAACGTCAACGCCTGATCAGGCGGCGGACGGTGCCTCGTCGCAGGTGTCGTCCGGTTTCGGCACGATGTGCCGGTAGGCATGCCAGGTGGCGTGGCCGATGACTGGGCCCACGATCAGCAGCCCGAGGAAAAAGGGCAGCATGGCCAGCACGATCAGCCATGTGATGGTGGCCCCCCAGATGAACATCACACCCGGGTTTTGCAGGCAGGCCCGGATGCTGGTGAGGCCTGCCGAAATGGCGTCGGTGTGGCGGTCCATGATCATGGGAATGGAGATCACGCTGGTGACAAAGATCAGCGTGGCAAAAATCCCGCCGACGATGGTGTACGTGATCAGGAATCCCAGGTTCTCCGGGTTGATCAGTTGCGGCAGCAGCTTTTCGGTGGAGGGCATGGTGTTGAAGGTGACCGCAAACACCACCAGCGAGGCGCGACCCCACAACAGCTCCAGGATGAGCAGCATGCCGGCAAATATGCCCATGGTGCCCTTGGTGGGTCGCCAGGCCATCAGCGAGGCGCGCAGCGAAGGCCGGTGGCTTTGGGTCTGCATGGCCTTGCTGGCGTCGTACAGCCCCAGGCACAGAAAAGGTCCCATCAGCAGGAAACCTGCGCTCAGCGCCAGCACATAGGCAGGGGCATTCTGGAACATGGCCAGCAGGGCATGACCCATGGCGAAAAAACACAGACCGTAAAACAGGCCGATGCGCGGGCAGCGCTTGAAGTCGGCCCAGCCCAGCCGCAGCCAGTGGAATGGGTGCGCCGGTGTGAGGTGGGCCAAGGGCAACGAGAACACCGAGGGACCTCTGGGTTCGTCGGTCCGGACGGGGTCGCCGTTGCCGTTGTCGTTGGGGGGCGGTTGTTTGTGATCGTCACCAGCGCCTGGTTCGGCGCGGGTCGAGATGGCATTGGCCATGGAGCTCTCCTGCAGAAAGAGCAATATAACCATCGGCGAATACTTCTCGCACATGGTTTACCCCGACCGAGAGCAGGGTCTTGTCGCGCAAGGGCCCCGGGCTGGCGTCAGGCAGCTTCGACCAACGGCTTGCTTTGGCGACGCATGTGCAGGGCCAGGGCTGCGTCCAGTGACTGGGTGTGTTTGGTAAACCAGCTCGCCAACTCCGAAGCCATTTCGCGCAATGGCGCCAGTTCGCCGGCTTGGCCCATCGCCAGTCCTTCGCGCATGACGTTGAGCACCACACGGTGCTGGAGCATGTGGTTGTCGGCGCCGGAGAAACGCGTCTTGCGCATCCACCGATCTTCTCGCGCGAAATGGTCTTCGGTATGGGCCAGCGCCGCCCGCCAGAGCTCGACGAGGTGTTCATCATCTGCACTTTGCACCTGCGAAAGCAGGTCCACGAACGCTTTGTGGACGCTATCCATGGGGGCATAGTCCAGTTGGAGTGCGTCGGTCCATTCGATCGGTGTCATCGGAGTCTCCTGCTGAAGGTGGAGCCCAGCTTGACAGCTTGTCGAAGATCAGGCCTTGATCCAGCGCAGAAAGCGTGTGAACACCGTCCCTGGATGCTGTGGCGGGGGCGGCTTGGCAGGCTAGCCGCCGCTACACTGACGCCCCATGACCATCCAAGAATTTCAGCCGCCATTTGTCTCCCTGGCGGAGCGCGACGCCGCGTTGTCGCGTCAAGGCTTTGCTTTGCTCGATGCCCCTCAGGTCCGCCAGTGGCTCTCGGTGGATGCACCGGCGCTGGACGCGCTGCATCCTTTCTGGGACGCCCTGCCGAGCGATGCTTACCTGAAGGATGGCGGCCGGTACCGCAGTCGCCGGCACAGCTGCTATGTGGTTGACCAGGAGCAGGTTGAGGCCGTGGAACACCGTGCCCACTGGCAACCCCTGGAGTACAACGCCTTGCACGGGGGCATGCAACGCTGGTTTGATCCCGTTGAGCCCGGCATGGCATCGTTGCCCGCGTGGAGCGGCATGCTCGCCCGTCTGGGGGAGGCGGCATCGGCTGTGCATGGGCGCCGGCCGTGGTTTGTCGAAGCGCACCTTTTTCGCATCGACACCACCGATGGCATCGGGCGGCCGACGCCCGAGGGTGCACATCGCGATGGCGTGGACATGGTGGCCGTTTTCATGGTCGGGCGGCACCAGATCAAAGGGGGTGAAAGCCGGGTGTTTGAGGCCAGGGGACCCCATGGACAACGCTTCACCTTGCGCGAACCCTGGTCCTTGCTGTTGCTCGACGACGCGCGCGTCATTCACGAAAGCACCCCGATCCAGCCACTGCAGGAGGGGGAGATGGGGTGGCGCGATACGCTGGTGCTGACTTACCGGCGGAGCGGGTTTCAGGGCGATTGAGCGCGGGCCCGCCGAGGGCGCGAGTGACGGTCTTACCGGTGGGGACGGGTCGACGCTTTGCGCGTACCGGGTCCACCCCGGCTGCGTTCGTTGGCGTACTGGCGAATGTGCGAGGGCAGCTGGCGCAACAGCCAGCTGACCGCCAGCGGGACCAGAATGAGGTCGTCGACCACACCGATCACGGGCAAGACGTCGGGGATCAGATCGACGGGCGAGATCAGGTACAGCACCAAGGCGCCCGTGCCGGCTTTGAGCCACAACGGTGCATCAGGGTGTCCGAGCGCAAACCACAGCCTCAAAGCATCACCCTTGAATGCGAGCCACATCGCGGTCAGCCGTTTCCACATTGCTGTTCTCCTGTGTTCGACCACGCTTCAATCTGCATGGTTGCAGGTGGGAACCCTGCAACGCCGCAGAGTTCCCCTTGTCGGCCTGGTGATCAGACGCGCTCGAAAATGGCGGCAATGCCCTGACCACCACCGATGCACATGGTGACCAGCGCGTAGCGCCCCTGAACCCGTTCCAGTTCGTACAGGGCCTTGACGGTGATCAGGGCACCGGTGGCACCAATGGGGTGGCCCAGGGAGATGCCGGAACCGTTGGGATTGACCTTCGCCGGGTCCAGGCCCAGTTCTTTGGTCACGGCGCAGGCCTGGGCGGCAAAAGCCTCGTTGGCTTCGATCACATCCAGGTCGTTGACACTGAGGCCTGTTTTCTTGAGCACCGCCTGGGTGGCCGAGATCGGGCCCACGCCCATGATCTTGGGATCCAGGCCGGTGTGGGCGTAACCGACCAGACGGGCCATG
>JBFHEQ010000014.1:0-16494 GCA_041584075.1 Hydrogenophaga sp. | reverse complement strand
TTCCCGCGCAACCAGCAGCGTTTTCAGGATCTGGTGGCCCATGGGCAGCATCCCAAGACGTTGTTCATTGGCTGTTCCGATTCGCGGCTGGTGCCGCATCTGTTGACGGGTGCGGGGCCGGGCGAGCTGTTTCAGGTGCGCAATGTGGGGGCGTTTGTGCCGCCTTACGACGGATCGCATGGCCTGCACGGGACGACGGCGGCGATCGAATTCGCCGTATTGAGCCTCAAAGTCGAGCGCATCATCATCTGTGGCCACAGCCATTGCGGAGCGATCAAGGCCGCCTATGAAGGCGTGCCCGCTGAAGCGGTGGCGCTCACGGCCTGGCTCAAGCTGGTGGAAGAGGCCTTGCTGCCGGTGCAGACCAGTCGCGAAGCGTTGCGGCGCACCGAGCAGCGGGCGGTGGTCTTGCAGCTGGAGCGGCTGATGGACTATCCCTTTGTGCGGCGCGCGGTCGAGGCCGGGCAGCTCAGTCTGCACGGCTGGCACTGCGTGATCGAGGATGGGGAAGTGCACGTTTTTGATGCAGAACAAGGTGCGTTCGTGCCGTCGTCGGTAGCCTCGCACAGCGGGACGGGCCCCTACCAACCTTATGTAGAGCACGATGGTCAAGTGATTGAAGGGGTTTGAGGGATTCTTGTATTTAACCCGGGTATAAGGTGTGGAAAAAGACCTTTTTTGTCATGCGATTGATGCCGCCGATGGCGGTGTTCGGGCCCTTCTTGCGTTAGGCTACGGGTCTCCGCCGGTCCATTTCGTTGCCGATTTCTGACCCGCGTACACCCCTCTATTGCCCCCTCAGGAAACTTCATCCGATGAAACGCGACTCCAGCCTGCGCCCGCAGGATTTGACCCAGACCCAGCCCATCAGCCAGGACGTCCTGGCCGAAAAATACCTCAAACCCGGCGAGACCGGTGTGGAAGACCTCTACCGCCGTGTGGCGCGAGCGCTCGCTTCGGTGGAAAACGAGGCAGAGCGCGCCAAGTGGGAGCAGGTGTTCCTCGACAACCTGCATGCTGGTGCCATCGGCGCGGGCCGCATCATGAGCGCCGCCGGCACCGACATCCAGGCCACCTTGATCAACTGCTTCGTGCAGCCGGTGGGCGATTGCATCCAGGGCGTGGACGATGAAGGCTTCCCCGGCATTTACGAAGCCCTGCGCGAAGCGGCCGAAACCATGCGCCGTGGCGGTGGTGTGGGTTACGACTTCTCCCGCATCCGCCCCAAGGGCGCCGAGGTCAAGGGCACGCATTCCATGGCGTCTGGCCCCTGCAGCTACATCAACGTGTTTGACCAGTCCTGCTCCACGGTGGAGAGCGCGGGCGCGCGCCGTGGTGCCCAGATGGGCGTGCTGCGCATCGACCATCCCGACGTGATGGAGTTCATCACGGCCAAACGCACCCCTGGCCGCTGGAACAATTTCAACGTGTCCGTGGGCGTGAGCGACGCCTTCATGGAGGCGGTCGGCCAAGACCAGCCCTGGGAACTGGTGCACAAAGCCAAGCCCAGCGCCAAGCTGATTGAAAAGGGCGCCTACCAGCGCGCCGATGGTCAGTGGGTGTACCAGACGGTCGCGGTGCGCGAGCTGTGGGACACCATCATGAAGTCGGCCTACGACTTCGCCGAGCCGGGCATCCTGTTCCTGGACCAGATCGGCACCGACAACAACCTCAACTACTGCGAAACGATTTCGGCGACCAACCCTTGTGGTGAGCAGCCGCTGCCGCCTTACGGTTGCTGCGACCTGGGCCCCATCATCCTGACCCGCTTCGTGCGCAACCCGTTTGGTTTCGGAGGGGTGCCTTCGTTCGACTTCGAGGCGTTTGAGAAGGTCGTGGCCACGCAGGTGCGCGCGCTTGACAACGTGCTCGATGTGACCTTCTGGCCCCTGGAGCAGCAACGCGCCGAATCCGCTGCCAAGCGCCGCATCGGCGTGGGTTTCACCGGCATGGGCAACACCCTGGCCATGCTGTGCCAGCGCTACAACCACGAAGAAGGCCGTGTGACCGCGGCCAAGATCGCCGAGCACATGCGCGACGCCGCCTACACCGCGTCGGTGGCCCTGGCCCAGGAAAAAGGCAAGTTTCCCAAGTTCGACGCCAAGGGTTACCTGGCCGCGGGCACGTTTGCCAGCCGCTTGCCCGACGCCATCAAGGCACAGATCCGCAAGCACGGCATCCGCAACAGCCACCTGCTCTCCATTGCCCCCACCGGCACGGTGAGCCTGGCTTTTGCCGACAACGCTTCCAACGGCATCGAGCCACCGTTCTCCTGGATGTACCGCCGCAAGAAGCGCGAGTCCGACGGCTCCACCAGCGAGTACGCGGTGGAAGACCACGCCTGGCGCCTGTACCGCGAGCTGGGCGGTGACGTGAACAACCTGCCCGAGTACTTTGTCAACGCGCTGGAAATGACCGCCGACGAACACATCGGCATGATGCAGGCCGTGCAGCCGTTCGTGGACACCGCCATCTCCAAAACGGTCAACGTGGCAGCCGACTACCCGTTTGACGATTTCAAGAACCTGTACCAGCAAGCCTGGCGTGCCCACCTGAAGGGCATGGCCACTTACCGCCCGAACAGCATCCTGGGCTCGGTGCTCGACACGGGCAGCGCGGCCACCGATGCCGCCACAGCGGCGGCTTCCGCCAGTGTGCCGCCGGCGCCTGCTGCTCCCGTGGATCCCATGCGCACCGTGATCGAGAGCCGCCCCAAAGGCGCGCTGTCTGCGGTGGCCGACAAGATCGAGTACTGGACACAGGAGGGCCACAACACGCTGTACATCGTGGTGTCTTTCCTGCCGGTGCCGACCGGAGAGGGCGAAGTCACCGTGGACCGCGCCATCGAGTTCTTCATGCCCGTGGGGCAGAACGGTGAGTCGCAGCAGTGGATCACGTCCACCATGCGCATCTTGTCGTTGGCCGCGCGCGGAGGCTTCCTGGAGCGGGCGCTCAGCGACATGCGCAAGGTGGCCTGGGACCGCGGCCCTGTGCGCCTGGGCACCTACGAAAAGGCCGATGGCACCCACATTCCGATGTGGCACGACTCGGAAGTGGCTGCGATTGCCTTTGCTTTGCAGAACATCATCGCCCGGCGCACCGACCGTTCGGCCGCACCGGCGCCCGCTGCGGTCCAGGGCGGGGCTGCGGCCCCCGAGTTGCCCGGCATTCCTTCCACCGTGATGGCTGGCAAAAAATGCCCAGAGTGCGGTGCGCACGCCATGATCCGCAAGGATGGTTGTGACTACTGCACCCAGTGCGGCCACCTGGGCAGCTGTGGATGACCTCGCCGGGTGCCAAGCCGTCGCCCCCGTTGCGCGCCAGCGCGCCGCGGCCTGCGGTCCGGCGCCCGACTGAGCTGACGCCCGCGTCGACGGCCTGGCGCCCAACGCATCTGTTGCTCGCGCCCCATCGGCTGGGCTTTTTCCTGGCGATGTGCCTGTTGCTCGCCTCGGGCGTCTGGTGGGCGCTGGTGCAGCTGGACCGAGCGACGGGCTGGTTGGGGCTGGGCTATGCGATCTCGCCCACCCTCACCCATGCGGCCTTGATGAGCCTGGGTTTCATACCTTTGTTTTTTTCGGGTTTTCTGTTCACCGCCGGGCCCAAGTGGCTGGGTGTGTCAGGACCCGAGGCGCGCGACATATTGCCCAGTTCGGCCTTGCAGGCCGTGGGCTGGCTGCTGTGGCTGGTCGGCGGCCACACGCAGGGCGCGTTGGCCGTGTCGGGCGCATCCCTGGCCGCTGTGGGTCTTGGGCTGCAGACCTGGCGCTTTGTTGGCCTGGTGCGCCAGAGCCAGCAGAGCGACCGCCTGCATGCGAAAGCGGTGGCCGTGGCCGCGGGAATCGGCGTGCTCAGCCTGGCAGGCATGGCGGTGGCGACCGCGCTGGACGCAGTCGACGTGGCGCTGGCCTGCGTGCTCAGTGGTCTCTGGGGTTTTGTGGTGCCGACTTACCTGGTGGTGGCCCACCGCATGATTCCGTTTTTCACCTCCAGTGCCGTGCCCATGGTCCATGCCTGGCGGCCGTTCTGGGTGTTGTGGGCGATGCTGGGCGCGGCAATGCTGGAGTGGGCTTCGGTCTGGCTGGCTGCCGTGATCGGGCCCATGCCGCGTGGCTGGATGCTGTTTCAGGGCCTGGCCGAACTCACCGCTGGCGGCGTGCTCATCTGGCTGGGCGTGGCCTGGGGTCTGGTGCAGAGCCTCAAGGTGCGCCTGCTGGCCATGTTGCACCTGGGTTTCGTCTGGCTGGGTCTGAGTTTTGTGCTGGCCGGTGCTTCCCAGTTGCTGGGTTTGCAGGCGGGGGTGCCCGCCCTGGGTCTGGGCGCCCTGCACGCGCTCACCATGGGTTGCCTGGGCTCCCTGCTGCTGGCCATGGTGACCCGCGTGGCCTGCGGACACAGCGGGCGCCCGCTGGTGGCCGACAACCTGATGTGGGTGCTGTTCTGGGCTTTGCAGCTTGCCGTGTTGTTGCGCATCGCGGGGGCGTTGCCCCAGGCGCCGGCTGCTGTGCTGGTGGCCGCCGCTGGCGTGTGGGCCGGTGTGGTGGTGGTGTGGAGCCTGCGCCTCATGGGCTGGTTCGGGCGGTTGCGCGCCGACGGGCGTCCAGGATGAGCGCGTGTTGGTGTCCCCAGTGACTGGCGATCCGTTTTCCACCGCTGTCGACGACGCCACGCTGGCGGCTGCGCTCATCCATGCCCGCCGCACCGTTCTGCCCAAGCGGCTGGCTGCGCCCGGTCCCGATGCCGATGAGTTTGAGGCCATATTGGGGGCCGCTGCTGCCGCCCCCGATCATGGCCAGTTGATGCCGTGGCGGTTTGTGCTGGTGCCCATGGAGCGGCGCGCCACATTGGCCGATCTGTTTGCCCAGGCACTTCTGGAGCGCGACCCCTCTGCCTCTGAAGTGCAGCAGGCGCAAGCGCGGGAGAAAGCTTTTCGCGCACCCTTGCTGTTGATGCTGATCGTCGATGTGGCCTGTGGCGACCCCGACATAGACGCCTGCGAGCGTTTCGTTTCCGCTGGCTGCGCCGTGCAGAACATTTTGCTCATGGCCACAGCGCTGGGGTTTGGTTCCTCGCTTACCAGCGGGAAGGCCCTCAAATCCCTGGCCTTGCGCTCGCACCTGGGACTCGGCACCCATGAACATGCGGTGTGTTTCATCAGCATGGGTCGGGCGGCTTCGTTGCGCACGCCGCGCCTCCGTCCCGCCGTGGCCGACTACCTGAGTGTGTTTGCCTCAGGCGCCCAGGGCGGCGATACCGATTGAAAATTGTTTGAACTGGAAAACCATGAACATCGAGACTTTTGACGACCTGCTGACCGCCGCGCGCTCGCAGCAGCAACCGCAGCGCCTGCTGTTTGTTTTTGCGGCGGTCGAGTTGCCGGACGATGCCACCGCCGATCAGCGAGCCAGCTTCGAGCGTGGCCAGGGTGGGGCGCTCGTGCCGCAAATGTGTGTCGACAAGGCGCCAGACGAACTGGCTTCTTTTGCCGATCTGGTCGCGGAAGCGGCCCTGTTTGGCAAACCTTGGGGTATGGTGTTTGCTGCGGCGATGTCGGGCACACCCGGCAAGGCGCTCACCAGCACCGACGCCGACCAACCCCTGGAGCGCATGGTCGAATCGATCAAACAGGGGCAGATCGGCGGTTTCATCCCGTTTGACCTCCAGGGCCAGGCGGTTAACCTGGGTTGAACATGGCCACCTCTGTCCCGCTCATGAAAATTTCGCAGCCCGGTCAGTCCGCGCCAGCCGTGGGATTCGAGGCGCCGTTTGAGATGTTGAGCGCCTGTCACGAGCGTGTGGAGCGCATGTTGCTGCTGATTGCGCGCCTGCAGACGCATTTGCAGGCGCAAGGGCTGGACGACCAGGTCCGACAGGCGGCCCACGATGTGATGCGTTACTTTGACCTCGCCGCACCTTTGCACCACGAAGATGAGGAGCGCCACGTGTTTCCGCCGTTGATGTGCGGTGCAAATGCAGCGGTCAAGGCACTGGTTTTGCGCCTGATCCAGGACCACCGGCAGATGGAAGTTGCCTGGCAGGGCGCGCGGGCGGTGCTCAGTGCCTTGGCTGAACACGACGAGGCCCAGCCGTTTGACGGACTGACCGTGTGGCAAAAGGTGGCGCTCAACGACTTTGCCCGCCTCTACCGGCAACACCTGGATGATGAAGACCGGGTGGCTTACCCTGCCGCCCAGGCGCTGCTCTCACCAGGCGCGCTGGCGGACATGAGTCAGGACATGATGGAGCGTCGGGGCGTCAAGTGAGTCCCGCAATCGCCGATACATCGGGTGGTGACCGGTGTGGATGCAAGGAGCAGGCTGGTGGTTTTGCAAGTGTTTGAGTGGAGTTCCCGGTTTGAAACCGGTGTGGAGCTGATCGACAGCCAACACAAGGTGCTGGTGGATCTGACCAATGAGTTGGGTGATGCGGTGGTGCAAGGCGATCGCGCTCGGGGCCTGCAGGTGGTGGAACAACTCAAGGCCTACACCGACTACCACTTCAAGGCCGAAGAGGCCTGGTCGATCGAGGCGGGGCAGCCACCTCAGGCCTTGGTGGCCCACCGCAAGGGGCACGGCGGTTTTGTGCATCAGCTGGAGGCATTTGCCGAAGACTGGGGCTGTGATGGGCGGGGACCCGAGTCGTTGCACCGGTTTCTCACCGCCTGGCTGATCACCCACATCCTGGGCGAAGACCGCAACATGGTTCTGCGTCTGAGCCAGCGATCGGGGTCGACGTTGAGTGCGCCGGTGCCACTGGGGGTGGGTGAACAGGTGTTGCTGGAAGCCGCTGACAACCTTCACGCCGCGCTCAGCAACATGACCCGTGATCTGGAGCATCGGGTCGCGCTCCGCACGGCCGAGCTGGACGAGATCAACCAGCGGCTCAAGGCCAGCCTGGTGACCGGGGTGCGCACCTTCACCAGCCTGATCGAATTGCGCGGGGGCATGCTGGCCGGGCATTCGCGCCGGGTCGCCGATCTGGCCCGTCAACTGGCGATGGGCCTGCAGCTCGACGAAGATGGCGTGCAACAGGTGTTTCTGGGGGCCCTGCTGCACGACATTGGCAAGATTGGTCTGCCCGATGACTTGCTGGACAAGCCGGCGGCACGCATGAGCGCTCAAGAGCTGGACTGGTACCGCGCTCACCCGGTGAACGGCGAAGGCGCACTCATCGCCATGGCCGAGCTGCATGGGGCCTCCCAGGCTGTGCGCAGCCACCACGAACGCTGGGATGGACAGGGCTATCCCGATGGTCTGGCCGGGGAGGGCATTCCCCTGCTCGCACGCATCGTGGCGGTGGCCAACGACTTTGACAACCTGCAGCAGGGTGTCAGCACGCACCGTCGCCTTTCCATGGACGAGGCGTTGAGTGCGGTCCAAGACGGTGCCGGAGAACGCTATGACCCGCAAGTGGTCGAAGCCCTGGCGGTCGTGCTGGGCCGTTCCGGGGGCGCGAGCGAACCCGAGGTGGTGACGTCCAGCAAGGCCTTGTTGCCCGGCATGATGCTCACCCGCGACCTGGTCACACCCGAAGGGGTGCTGCTGCTGACGGCCCACACAGCGCTGGAGGCTCAAACCGTCGCCCGTGTCCGGCACTTCATGGCCAGCGGTGGCCGGAGCGAATGGCCGGTTTATGTGAGACCGGCGGAAGACCAGGTGGCACCGAAGGTGCGCTGATGCGCCTTGACACATTTTCCGGGTGGGCGAAGTGATACAACTGGCGGGTGCTCCTGTGGCTCGCAGGGCAACATGCGCATGGCCAATGCTGGCGGTGGTGTGTGGAGGGTCTGCCCGACGCGGCTGACCAGGTGCCGGAGGAGCGGGAGAAATCATGCCTTTGTCGTTGCAGTGTGTCTGCGGTGCGTCAGCGCCTTTGTTGCCAGCGGAGCTGTTGCCGGATCTGCCGGTGCAGGCTTGCGAAACCTGTCATGGGAGTCTGGTCTCGCTGGACGACTACCGCCAGTGGGTTGACGGGCAGCCGGAGTCCCCGTTGCCCGAACCTTGTGATCTGCATGTCACCACCCAGGGCACCCCTGCCCGGGCTTGTCCCCGGTGTACCCGGTTGATGGAGCGCCTGCGTGTCAGCCATGAGCCCGACTTTCGGCTGGACCGGTGTGTGGGCTGTCAGTGTGTCTGGCTCGATGCCGGCGAGTGGCCAGCCCTGGTGAACGCCGGGCTGGCCCTGCGGTTGAACGAAGTGCTGGCCGATGGCTGGCAGCGCCGGGTGCGCGAAGAGGTGGTGCACCACCGGCGGGAGGCCGAACTGCGGGCACGCCATGGCGACGCCTGCGTGGACGACCTGATCCGCATCCGGGGCTGGCTGCAGAGCCAGCCGGCGGCCCAGCGCGAGACCATGTTGCTGTTGTTGCGCAGCGGCTGGTAGCCTGGGTGAGCGCCAGGCCCCTGGGGCGCTTTGCCCTAAACTGGGCGGGCGTCTTCCGCACTGAAGATGCGCTCCCATCACCTCACTCCCTGCGGTTCCATGTTGCCCATCGTCCGGCGCTCCAAAGCGGCTCCAGTCCTTCCTGATCTGCCGTTGGACCAGGCGGTGTACGACCATTTGTACGACAGCATGATGGCGGGGCGTCTTCGGCCGGGCGACCGCTTGGCTGAAGCTCAACTGTGCGAGGTGTTCAAGGTGAGCCGGACGGTGGTGCGCAAAGCCCTGCACCGGCTCGCGGAGCAGCGTCTGGTGAACATTGTGGTGAACAAGGGTGCGACGGTGGCATCGCCCTCGCCGCAAGAAGCGCTGGAGGTGTTTGAGGCCCGTCGCGCAGTGGAGGCGGCCATTGTTCGCCGTCTGGCCCATGGCATCGGGCGATCTGATGTGGAGCGGCTGCGGCTGCGCCTGTCCGCAGAGCACTCGGCCCTGGCACAGCACGACCACGCAAGGTGGGTGGCCTTGGCCGGTGATTTCCACCTGACGCTGGCCCAGATGGCGGGCAATGGTGTCTTGCAGCGCATGTTGGCGGAACTGAGCACCCGTTGTTCGCTGATCGTGGCCCTGTACGAAACGCCCGGCAATGCCCAGTGCGAACACCACGAGCACGAGCGGCTGGTCGATCTGCTGGAATTGCGCGATGCAGACGGCGCGGTCGCATTGATGGATCAACACCTGCGGGCCCTGCAGGGTCGACTCGCCATTCCCGACGCGGCTTGAGGTCAAGACGCCGGCGCGCGCCCCACAGCAGGGCATGGCGTGCACCATAGGGGCTCTTTCACGCCCATGTGAAAGTTGTATACATAAACAGATTTCTAAAAAAGCATTTAAATACAACGACATAAATCCATTTTTTTATTGGCACGATCTCTGCATGTATACAAACTGCCGGAGCTTTCCGGCGGATCTGATACAAGGAGTTGTCATGATGGATCGTCGCCACTTTCTCTTTACCACGGGCCTGGCGGGCGTCGCCCAGGGCATGCTCCCGCACGCTGCATGGGCGGCCAAACCCGCCAAGCTCAAGATCGGGTTTGTCTACCCAGGTCCAGTGGCCGATTCCGGCTGGACCTACCAGCACGACCTGGGCCGGAAGATGGTTGAAAAGGCGTTCGGGGATCGTGTGGAGACGGTCTTCGTGGAAAAGGTCCCGGAAACGGCTGAAGCCGAGCGCGTGCTGGTGGATCTGGTGCGGGGGGGCTGTCAGATGGTCTTCACGACTTCATTTGGCTTCATGAACCCCACGATCCGTGTGGCGGCCGATTTCCCGCAGGTGAAGTTCGAACATTGCTCAGGGTACAAGACGGCCCCCAATGTCGGTATCTACCAGACCCGCTTCTACGAAGGCGCCTATCTGATGGGTGTGCTGGCGGGCTCCAAGACCAAGAGCAACGTGCTGGGCTACGTGGCGCCGTTTCCCATTCCCGAGGTCATCCGCAACCTCGATGCCTTCGTGCTGGGCGCGCGGAGTGTCAACCCCCATGTGACCGCGAAAGTGGTCTGGGTGAATTCCTGGTACGACCCGGGCAAAGAGCGGGAGGCCGCGCTGGCCATGATCAACCAGGGCGCCGATGTCTTCTACCAGAACACCGACTCCACGGCGGTGGTGCAGCTCGCTGAATCCAAAGGGCTCCACGCGCTGGGACAGGACTCGGACATGTCCCGCTTCGGTCCACGGGCACACTTGTCTGGCAACACCCTCAATTGGGGTGTCTATTACGTTCACAAAGTGCGCGAGATGCTGGAAGGCCGATGGAAGGCCGAAGACACCAAATGGGGCATGAAAGAAGGCATCGTCGAGGTGGTCAAACCCAACTCGGAGGTGTCGGCTGCGGCACTGGCGCTGTTCAATACAAGGAAGGCCGACATCCTTGCGGGCAAGTTCCATCCCTTTACCGGACCGATCGTGGACGTGGATGGCAAGACGCGTGTGCCTGCCGGCAAGATCCTCGGAGAGGATGAGTTGTGGCAGATGAAGTGGTATGTGGCGGGCGTCACGGGCAAGCAGCCTTGAAGCGGAGAAGTCCATGAGCGAAATCGATTTCGGCCAACTGACTGCCTATCAGCGCTACAAGTTGATGGCCAGCCTGATCGTGCCGCGCCCGATTGCGCTGGTCACCAGCATCAGTCCGCAAGGGCAGGTCAATGCCGCGCCTTTTTCCATGTTCAACATGGTCGGCGAGGACCCGCCCATCGTCATGTTGAGCATCAACCGGACCCAGGACGGACACCTGAAAGACACGGCGGCCAACATCCTGGCCAACGGGGAATTTGTGGTGCACATGACGGATGAGCCCATGGCCGCGCAGATGCACGGCTGTGGGGAGGCGTTCCCGGCGGATGTCAACGAGTTGGAGCAGGTGGGGTTGACGCCCCTGCCATCTCACTGTGTGGCGCCGCCGCGCATCGCAGAGGCGCCCGTGGCTTTTGAGTGTGTGTTGCACGAAAAGCTGGAGACGCCCAGCCGGTACGTTTTTATCGGGCGGGTGTGCTGGTTGAGTGCCCGGGACGGGCTGGTGGACACGGCAACCTGGCGAGTCAATCTGCGGGAGTACCACCCTGTCGCCCGCTTTGGCGCAAGCTTCTACATCACGTCCCGTGATCGATTCTCCATCAACGCGCTCGATGAACCGGCGCAACCCAACGGGATTGACCAACTATGAAAAGGAGCCACTCATGCAACTGACAGGTGATGCACATGCCTTCATGAGCGAGGCGATCGGTGCCTCGGCTCAGGCGCTGGCGGCCGGCAACATGCCTTTTGGTGCGGTGCTTGTTTCCGGCCAGGGAGAGCGGCTCTGGGTGGCTCAAAACAACCAGTTCACCCACCACGACTGCACAGGCCACGCCGAGATGGTGCTGGTGCGGGATGTTGCCGCCTCGCTGGGCGCTGATGCCTTGCAGGGGGCAACGGTTTACGCCAGCGGCGAGCCGTGTGCCATGTGCTGCGGAGCCATGTTCTGGGCGGGCATCCGGCAGGTCGTTTATGCGGCCTCCCAGGCCGACATCACCCGTTTGCTGGGCTCACCTGCGTTGCCGATTTCGAGCCGCGATGTTCTGGCCCAGGCCACGCCGGCCGTGACTGTGCAAGGACCGTTTTTGGGTGAAGAGGCTTGTGCGGTGTTGCGGCGTTTGAACAGGGAAGATGCCTGAGGAAAGCCCGCAGCCCTATTCGGCAGGGCCTACCGCAAGGGCCACATCGGCCACGCCCTCGACGCGACCGGTGATCTGGTCGCCCGTCACCACAGGGCCAACCCCTTCGGGCGTGCCCGTGTAGATCAGATCGCCCGGTTGCAGGTGGTAGAAGAGCGAGAGGTCGGCGATGATTTCGCGCACGTTCCAGATCAGTTTGCTCACATCCGACGCTTGCCGGGTGTCGCCGTTCACCTCGAGCGCGATCGCGCCATGGTCAACGATCTGGCCTTCCATGGGGACGATGGCGCTGCACACCGAACCTTGCTCGATGTCCTTGCCCAGGTCCCAGGGGCGGCCCTTGTCGCGCGCCACCAGTTGCAGGTCACGGCGCGTCATGTCCAGACCGGCCCCGTAGCCGTAGATCAGCGTGTGGGCGTCCTCGGCTTTCACGCGAAAACCCGCTTTGCCAATGGCCACGACCATCTCCATCTCAAAATGGTAGTTGCTGGTTTCAGGTGGGTAGGCCACGGTGGCGCCGCTCAACACCAGGGACTGAGGGGATTTGGTGAAGTAGAACGGCCGCTCCACAGCTTTGTCCACCGGCTTGCCCATCTCCACGGCGTGCGCATGGTAGTTGCGGCCAACGCAGAAGATGCGGTTGATGGGGAACTGTTCGCTTTTGCCCTGGATGGGCAGGGACAGAACAGGCGGTGGTGCGAAGAGAAAGGTGGTCATGAAAGGCTTTCAGGAAAAAGTATGAAGAGTGGACGGCGGGTGGCCGTGTCTTCCACCCCAGAACACCGCGGAACTGGCTTTGCCAGGCCGCTGGTGTTGCCCCTTGAGGGGCGGAGCGGTTACGCGCAGCGAACAGCGATGGGGGTGGGATGTTGTTCCCCGCGGAACTGGCTTTGCCAGGCCGCCAGCGTTGCCCCTTGAGGGGCGGAGCGAAGCGACGGGGGTGGTCAAACTTGCGCTACCTCGTCTCGTACACGCCCAGTTTCTGGTGCAGGGGAGTTTCATCCGCCATGAACAGAAACGCGGGCTGGGTGGCCGAGGTGTTTTTGAGCGTGATGGTGGTGTAGCCCGGCGCACAGCAGGTGTCGGCCTCGGCCAGCGTGAAGGTCTGGTTTTCGATGTGCACGGCGGTGGCACCGCCTTCGATCAGGTGCAGCACGGTGGCAGGGGATCGGGCGGGCAGGTTCAGCGTCTGACCGGGGCGCAGCATCAGGGCATAAAAGCCCAGGATGTTCTCGCAGTGGGCGCCGGTTTCGGGGTTGGTGTAGGTCACTTGCACGGCGTCCAGGTCGGGCCGGTCGGCGGCGAGTGACTCCAGCGCAGCGCGCGCGTCGGCCCAGGGGTAGCGCAGCATGGGGTAGGGCCGGGCCGAGCGTTCGAACACCGGGCTGGGCACCACGCCACCCCGCGCATAGGCGCGCTCTCCGCGCTCAGGCTTTACTTCCTGGCGTCCGCCGTTGACGTGGTAACTCGCTTCCATGTAGTACACCAGTGGCAGGTCCAGCACGTCGAGCCACACCACGGGTTCGGTGCCGTCGTGGCCGTGTTCGTGCCACAGGCCGGTGGGGGTGAGGATCAGATCGCCGCGTTGCATCTCGCACTTCTCGCCGTCCACGTTGGACCACGCGCCTGTGCCTTCCACCACCATGCGCACGGCGTTGGGCGTGTGCCGGTGGGCGGGTGCCCACTCGCCGGGCAGCAGCAGCTGCATACCCAGGTACATGGCCGCGCTGGCCTGCATCTTCTCCAGCCCATGGCCCGGATTCGCCAGCACCAGCACCCTGCGCTCGGCTTTCTCGATGGGCGTCAGCTCACCGGCCTTGAGCAGCAAGGGTTTGATGCTGGCATAAGGCCAGTGTGTGGCCCGCGTCTGCCGCGTCGGGATGCCCGGCGGCAACACGCCGCGCAAGCTGGGCCACAGCGGTACCAGGTTGTGCGTCGTGAGCTCGTCACGGTAATCCTGCGGCAAGTCCTCCAGGCGGCCAAGTTCGTTCATGAGAGTCTCCATAGAAAAGCAGGGCAGTTTGCGCGAAGTGTCCCAAGCCCAGAACGCCGCGGAACTGGCTTTGCCAGGCCGCCAGCGTTGCCCCTTGAGGGGCGGAGCGCAGCGACGGGGGTGGGTCAAGTTTCAAGACAGTTCGCCACATTCCAGCCATACAACCACTCCATCGCATCGTAGAAACGTTCGGGCGTGCGGCCCTTCCAGAGGTCGTTGCGCACCAGGCGCTCCACGCCCTGGGCGTGGTAAATGCGCCCCATCTCGCGTGAGCTCAGCACCACGCGCGCTGTGCGGGCGACCCGCGCGCGCTCATAGTGGGCAAAGGCCTGGGCCACATCGTTGTGGTGCGCGCGCATGGCCTCGCCCAGTGTCACGCCATCCTCCATGGCGGTGCAAGCGCCTTGCGCCAGGTACTGCAGCGTGGCGTGTGCGGCGTCGCCCAGCAGGGTGACACGGCCGAAGGTCCATTGGGCGATCGGCTCCCGGTCGGCGGTGGCCCAGCGTTTCCAGTCTTTGGGCAGCTCGATCAGCTGGCGTGCCTTGGGGCAGATGCCTTCGAAGTAACTCAGCACCTCTTCGCGGCTGCCCTCCGTGACGCTCCACTGTTCTTTGTCGCGGCTGTGGAATGTCACGACCACGTTGTACTGCTCGCCACCCCGCAGCGGGTAGTGGACCAGGTGGCAGTTGGGCCCGACCCAGATCGCCGCGGCATTCCATTGCAGGTTCTCGGGGAAGTCGGCTTTGTCCACCACGGCGCGGTACACCACATGGCCCGACACCCGGGCCTCGTCCCCCACAAACTGCTGGCGCACCGCCGACTTCACGCCGTCGGCCCCCACCAGTGCCCGGCCCGTGTGGCGCCCGCCCTGGGTGTCGATCACGGTGACGCTCTGTTGATCTTGCTCCACGCGAGCGACCTTGGTGGATGTCACGCATTCGATTAAACCGCTGGCCATCGCGCCCTGCAGCAGGGCGCCGTGCATGTCGGCGCGGTGGATCACGGCGTAGGGGTTCTTGAAGCGGGCACGAAAGGCTTCGCCCACGGGAATGCGGCCCACCAGCGTTTCGTCCAGGGCGTCGTGCATCACCATCTCGTCGGTGTACACCGCCAGCGCACGGGCCAGGTCGCCGATGCCGAGTGCGTCAAAAGCGGCAAAGCCGTTGGGGCCCAGCTGTATGCCGGCGCCGATCTCGCCCAGCTCGGAGGCCTGCTCCAGCACCTTCACGGACACACCTTGTCGCGCCAGCGCCAAGGCGGCCGACAGGCCTCCGATACCGCCCCCGGCGATCAGCACGGGCAGGTTGGCGGTGCTGGCGGGGGCTTGGGTCGTGGGGTTGTTCATCGGTGTCTCCGGACAAGGCTGTGGGCAGGACGTCGGGTATTTGATAAGTACACTGATGATTAGTATAGGGCGATTTACGTGTTGTGTGAAGCAGAGGCAGCCCAAGGGGCTTTGTTCGGCCCGGCGGACCGGCTCATGGCCTTGAAGCGCTGACGCCTTTAGGATGCCAACCATGCACGTTGACCATTCCGCCTCCCCAAAGGCTCTCCCCGTTCTGTACTCGTTCCGGCGTTGCCCTTATGCGATCCGCGCGCGTTTGGCTTTGCTGGCGTCGGGCGTGGTGGTGGAGTTGCGCGAAGTGGTGTTGCGCAACAAGCCCCAGGCCTTGCTCGATGTTTCACCCAAGGCGACGGTGCCGGTGCTGGTCGTCACGGAGGGTGGCACAGTCCAGGTGATCGAACAAAGTCTGGATGTGATGCGTTGGGCACTGGGCAAGCACGACCCTCAGGGCTGGCTGCAGGGTGCGGGCGATCCATCGCAGCAGGCCTGGATCGGTCTGAACGATGGGGCGTTCAAGCGCGCGCTGGACGCCTACAAATACCCCGAGCGCCACCCTGAGCGCAGCGCGCCCGAACACCGCGCCGAAGGCGAGCGCCTGATGCTGGCTCCGATGGAGCAAACCCTGGCGGTCCAGCCGTTCCTCGCTGGCGCCCGGCCGGGACTGAGCGATGTGGCGCTGTTCCCATTTGTGCGCCAGTGGGCGGGGGTGGATGCAGCGGCTTTTGCCGGTAGGCCGTTGCCGCATGTGCAGGGCTGGCTGGACCACTGGCTGGGCAGCGCGGACTTTGAGCGGGTGATGGCCAAGTGGCCGGCCTGGCAGCCAGGTCAGGCGCCGGTGCTGTTTCCCGAACTACAAGGGCTTGGGCTCAAAACCGATGTGCAGCCCTGAGTCTGTGATGCTGATCTTGCCGGGCCGCAAGCCCAGGGCATCGAGCATGGTCAGGTCGCGCGGCTCCAGCTGGTGCAGGACGACTTCCTGCAGGGCCGCTTCGGTGAGTGCCGGTCCGTACACCTGGATCAGCGCGCTGGCTTCGGGCCGCAACCCGGGGAACATCAGGCTGTTGAAGCGCAACTGATGGGCCCGAACGGTCCGGTCGCTGGCTTCGTAACGCAGGCCAAAACCGACATTGAGCTGGCCCGTCTGGGCCCGGTTCAGTGCGGGGCCGTCGGCGACCACGTCCATGTCGGCGTTCATGCGGTTGTCTTCTGGCAGCAGGTCCAGACGGGGTTGTTGCACCCGCAGGGTGAGGAACCCGGGCACCTGGTAGCCCACAGGGAAATGGGGCTTGAGCATGGTCAGCAACTGCGCCATGGTCACCGCTCGCCCGGGACCCCTGCTGTCGTCTCCCATGGCTTCCGTGGCCCAGGCGCTGGGCAGGGCTGTGGCACCCACCAACAACCCGCTGCGGAGCAGCCAGTTGCGCCGGGTCAGTGTGTTGTGGTTCATGCGCCCATTGTGCATGGCGTGGCCCAGGGCCGCAGCACATCCCCCACCCGCAGGGTCCCACCCTGCAGCAGGCGCGCGGTGAGGCCGCCATGGCCCCGCATGGCGTTGTAGCCGCC
>JBFHEQ010000013.1:0-17541 GCA_041584075.1 Hydrogenophaga sp. | reverse complement strand
GTGAATGCGAAAATCGAAAAAATCACGCTATAATTTGAGGCTTCCGAGAGATCGAAAAGATTAATCGGGCGGTTAGCTCAGTGGTAGAGCACTGCCTTCACACGGCAGGGGTCGCAGGTTCGAACCCTGCACCGCCCACCAGACAAAGCCCCAAGTGTCATGCTTGGGGCTTTTTCGTTTTTCGGGCAGAACAGTTCAGGAGAGCAGTGCATGGACCGGATTGACACAGCAGTGATTGGGGCGGGAGTCGTCGGTCTGGCGGTCGCCCGTGCGTTGGCAGTTTCGGGTCGGGAAGTGGTGGTTCTGGAGCGCGAATCCACCTTTGGCAGCATCACCAGCGCCCGCAACAGCGAAGTGATCCATGCGGGTATCTATTACCCGACCGGGTCCCTCAAGGCGCGGTTGTGTGTTGAGGGGCGGGAACAGCTGTACGGCTACTGCGAAGAGCGCGCCATTGCACACCAGCGTTGCGGCAAGCTGATCGTCGCAACCAACACGGACCAGCAGGCCGCGTTGCCCGGCGTCTTGCACAAGGCGTCAGCAAATGGCCTGCACGATCTGCGCTTGCTCGATGCCGCCGAAATGCGGGCCATGGAGCCAGCGTTGCACGGTCTGGCGGCGGTCTATTCGCCTTCCACCGGCATCGTCGACAGCCACGGCTTGATGCTGTCACTGCTGGGCGACCTGGAGCACGCTGGCGGCATGCTGGTTTGCCACAGCCCGGTGATCCGTATTCAAGCGCAAAGCACGGGCCTGGAGGTGGAGACGGCCGACGGCACTTCGCTGCTCGCCCAGGCGGTGATCAATGCGGCAGGGCTGGACGCGTGTGCGCTCGCGGGACGAACCGCGGGCTTGCCTGCAAAGCATGTGCCCCGGCCAAGTTTTGCCAAAGGCAACTACTTCACGCTGTCTGGCCGGGCGCCGTTCTCGCACCTGATCTACCCGGCGCCTGACCCGCAGGCCCACCTGGCCGGACTGGGTGTGCACCTCACACTCGATCTGGGAGGGCAGGCCAAGTTTGGACCTGACGTTCAGTGGGTTGACGACCCGGATGACTGCACGGTAGACGCCTCACGCCTGCCCGCATTTGAGGCTGCTATCCGAAGCTATTGGCCGGGCTTGCCGGCCGGCGCCTTGCAGCCCGGGTATGCCGGCGTTCGACCCAAGATCAGTGGCCCTGGCGAGGCGGCTGCCGATTTCCGGGTGGACACGGAGCGCACCCACGGCGTGGCGGGTCTGGTCAATCTTTTTGGTATCGAGTCGCCCGGATTGACCAGTGCCTTGGCCCTGGGGCGGTACGTGGCCGAACAGCTGGCGTTAGCCAGGGCATGAGCGGCATCACACCATCTGTTTGATGGCCTGTGCGGCTTCGCGCACCAGTGCCGGGCCCTTGTAGATCAAGCCCGTGTAGATCTGGACCACATCGGCGCCTGCCCGGATCTTGCTGACGGCGTCAGCGCCACTGAGAATGCCGCCCACCCCGATGATGGGGAAGCCGGCTCCGAGCTGTTTCCGAAGGCGTGTGATGACCCTGTTGCTGGACTCAAGCACGGGCGCGCCCGACAAACCACCGGCTTCGCTGGCGTGTGGCAGGCCCGTCACCGCTTCGCGGCTCAGGGTGGTGTTGGTGGCGATGACACCAAACGCCTGATTGGGCTTGCCATCGCTGGCGCAACCATATCGGCGCAGGGTGGCGGCGATCACATCGGTCTGGGCGGTGTCAAGATCGGGAGCGATCTTGATGAACACGGGAATGCGCTTGCCGGTGCGTTGAGCGAGTTGTTCTCGCCGTTCGGCCACGGCGCCGACCAGCGCGTCCAGCGCTGCATCGCTTTGCAGGCTGCGCAGGTTCTGTGTGTTGGGGCTGGAAATATTGACCGTGACGTAATCGGCGTGCGGATACACCCCTTCCAGACAGATCAGATAGTCATCGGTGGCCTGTTCGATGGGGGTTGCGGCATTCTTCCCGATGTTGAGGCCCAGCCGCATCGGTGTGTTCACCTGCTGATCGCGGAACCGGGCCTTCTGGACATTCTTCAAAAACGCATCCAGCCCGTCGTTGTTGAAACCCAGCCGGTTGATCAGGGCCTGCTTCGCCGGCAGGCGGAACATGCGCGGCTTGGGATTCCCCGCCTGCGCTTTGGGCGTCACGGTTCCCACCTCCACAAAGCCGAAACCCATCGCGGCCAGACCATCAATGCACCGGGCATTTTTGTCCAGACCTGCGGCCAGGCCGACGCGGTTGGCCATGGACAGGCCTGCCAGCGTCACAGGATCGTCCACACGCGACTCCCCATACAGGCAGGTGAGGGGCGAATGCTGCAGCCGCGCGATACCTTCAAGTGTCACTTCATGGGCTTTTTCGGGGTCCATGCTGAAGAGCAGGGGGCGGGCGAAGGCATAGGGCAGGAGGGACATTGGATAATTGGGGATTCTGTGTATCCAGCGATTGTCTCAAATGACCCAAGACGAACTCAAAACCCTGGTCGGCCAGGCTGCTCTTCAATACGTGGTGCCCGGCGAAATTGTCGGCGTGGGCACAGGCTCCACCGTGAACAAATTCATTGAGGCGCTCGCCAGCATCAAGGCGCAAGTCCCGGGTGCTGTCTCAAGCTCGGAGGCCTCCACCGCTCGGCTGAAGGCCTTGGGCATCCCCGTGTTCGAGGCCAATGATGTCGGTGAGCTGTCGGTCTACATCGATGGCGCAGACGAAATCGACGCCAAAGGCCACATGGTCAAAGGCGGCGGCGCGGCACTGACGCGGGAGAAGATTGTCGCGGCCCAGTCACGGCGCTTTGTCTGCATTGCCGATGAAAGCAAATTGGTCAAGGCGCTGGGCGCCTTTCCGTTGCCCGTTGAAGTGATCCCGATGGCCGCAGCTCGCCTGGCCCGCCAGTTTCAGGCCATGGGTGCTGCAGCAAGAATTCGGCTGAAAGACGGTGCGCCGCTGATCACCGACAACGGGCAACACATTCTGGATGTGACGGGCCTGCAGATCGAGGACCCGTTGGGCTTTGAGAGTCAGGTGAACCAGTGGCCCGGCGTGGTGACGGTGGGCGTGTTTGCTCACCAGAAGGCTCAGGTGTGCCTGTTGGGCACGGCCAGCGGCGTCAAGACCCTGACTTTCTGATGCTTCTGCTGAAATCCGCTGTCTTCCGGCGGGGGCCAGCCACCTGAAGCCTGAGCCGCGATGTCTGTGGCGCGCAGCGATCAAAAACGAATGCCGGCCGGGTTCGCGGTGGTCGGCACAACGGGCGTCTCCGCAGTGGCTTCGCGGCGCGGGTCTTTGGCGGCTTCCTTGGGAGCCGCCGCGGCGGCTTTCACCTCGACCAGCGCAACAGGTGCTGGACGTTGGTAGTTGGCCGGCAGTGTCGATTGTGTCGGGTAGCCCGCCGCAGTCAGGTACTGCGTCCATTCACTGTCAGAAAACCCTTTGAGTCGCTGGGTGCCAATGCTGAGCAGAGGCAACGACAAGTCACCAGTGAGGCGCTTGAATGCCTCGATATCTTCGGCCGATGAGACTGTCTTTTCTGAAAAAGGGATGCCACGCCCAGCCAGAAGGTTGCGGCCTGTGTTGCAGGGTGAACAATTGTTGCCGGTGTAGAGGGTCACGGGGTAGCGATTGACGACCTGGCGCAACGCCAGGGGCAACTGGGGGTTGGCGCTCGCCGGCGAAGGGATGGTTGAGCTGCCCACGGTCGGTGCCTCGGCGTTGTTCGCCGGAGGTTGATCAGAGTACGTCACGCGACCGTCCGGGCCCACGATCCGGTACACCCCTTGAGCCTCCGCTGAACCGATGGCCAGTCCAGCAGCGCACAAGGCGACAAACAGCCAGCCAGATTTTTGAGTGATCGATGGAGCAGTCAAGAGCGAATTCATACGCGGATTCCTCGGGAAGAAATGAAATCAGTGGCACCCAGGCCAACGGATCAGGCCATGCCCTGGTGGCGCAGCAGTGCGTCCACGGCGGGTTCACGCCCACGAAACGCCTTGAATGATGCCATGGCCGGACGGCTGCCGCCGGCCTCCAGAATTGCCTCGCGGTAGCGGCGGCCCGTGGCCACATCCACTGTGCTGGTGCCGTTTTGCTGTGCCGCTTCCTCGAAAGCGGCGTAGGCGTCGGCGGACAGCACTTCGGCCCATTTGTAGCTGTAGTAGCCTGCAGAATAGCCGCCCGCAAAAATATGGCTGAAGGTCTGCGCCGTGCGACTGTACACGGGCGCTTTCAACACTGCAACTTCGTCCCGCACTGCGTTGAGCAAGCTCAGGATGGCATCGCCGTCCTGGACCGCTTCCGGCTGGCTGTGCAGCTTCATGTCGAACAGGGAAAACTCCACCTGCCGCAAGGTTTGCATGCCGCTCTGGAAGTTCTTCGCGGCCAGCATCTTGTCAAACAGCGCGCGGGGCAGGCTCTCGCCGGTGTCGATGTGGGCGGTCATGTGCTTGATCACATCCCATTCCCAGCAGAAATTTTCCATGAACTGGCTCGGCAGCTCGACGGCGTCCCATTCCACGCCGCTGATGCCCGAAACGTCCCGCTCATTGACCTGTGTGAGCATGTGGTGCAGCCCATGGCCGAACTCGTGGAAGAGGGTGATCACGTCGTCGTGGGTCAGCAGGGCCGGTTTGCCTTGAGTGCCTTCGGCGAAATTGCACACCAGGTGGGCGACCGGGGTTTGCAGGACACCTGTGTCCGGACGCAGCCACCGCGCGCGAACGTCGTCCATCCAGGCCCCCCCCCGCTTGCCGTTTCGGGCAGAGGGATCCAGATAAAACTGACCCACCAGTTCGGGGCCGCTGGCTCCGGCGCGTTCGATGCGGTACAGCTTGACCTGCGGGTGCCAGACCGGACCCTGATCGGGGCGGATGGCGACCTCAAACAAGGTCTCAACGATGTGAAACAAACCGCCCAGGACCTTGTCCAGCGGGAAATAGCGTTTGACCTCTTGTTCACTGAAGGCGTACCGAGCCTCCTTCAGCTTTTCGCCCACATACGCCCAGTCCCAAGGTTGTGGGTCGTTCAGACCCAGTTCGGTCGCGGCAAAGGCGCGCAGATCGGCGAGGTCCTGTTCGGCAAAGGGCCTGGCTTTGTGGGCCAGGTCCAGAAGAAACGTGACCACCTGCTCGGGTGACTCCGCCATTTTGGGCACCACCGAGACGTCCGCATAGTGGCGGTAGCCCAGCAGCTTGGCTTCCTCATGGCGCAGCGCCAGCAACTCGGCCATGATGGCCGTGTTGTCAAACCTCTGAAATGCTTCTGGCGCCTGATCACTGGCGCGCGTCACATACGCCTTGTAGAGTGTCTCGCGCAGGCCAGCGTCCTCTGCGAACTGCATGACAGGCAGGTAGCAAGGCAGTTTCAGGGTCAGCTTGTGGCCCTCGAGTCCATCGGCTTGAGCGGCCGCAGCCGTCGCCTGCATCACATCGGCGGGCAATCCTTTGAGGGTCTCTGCGGGCACCACCAGAGAAAAAGCATCGGTTGCATCGAGGGCGTTTTCGCTGAATTTCTGGCCCAGTTCGGCCTGGCGCTCCTGAAGCCAGGCAAAACGCTTCTTGGCCTCGCCCTGGAGGTCGGCGCCACCCAGCACAAACCCCCGCTTGGCATTGGTGTGGGCCTGTGCCTGTTCAGCGGTCAGCTGCGCCGGGTCCATGGCCTTGTACTTGGCGTACAGCCGCTCGTCGGAGCCAAGGCGTGTCCAGAAATCGGTGACAGCCGGCAGGACCTTGTTGTAGGCCGCACGAAGCTCGGGGGTGTCGGCCACGCTGTTGAGGTGGCTGACGGCGCCCCAGGCGCGCCCGAGTCGCTCGGCTGCGACGTCGAGTGTGGACGACATGGACATCCAGTTGGCCGGGAAAGCCACCTGGGTGACCTTTTCCAACGCCGTGTCGGCTTCTTTCAGCAGCAGCGATACCGCTGGCTCGACATGTTCGGGAGAGATGGCATCGAACCTGGGCAGGTCAGACAGGTCCAGCAGCGGATTGGAGGTGGCTTCAGAGTTCATGCAGGCTCAGATGGAGGGCGGGGCGCGAAGTTCAAGCGCTCAGGGCGCCGGCGGGACTCAGGGGGCGCTTTTCTTGATGCTCTTTTTCAAGACCTTGGCACGCTTGACCTGCCCGCCCGGCGTCAGGCGCTGGTTGCCCAGCACGCGCACCATCTTGACCTCGGGGCGTTGGCCACCCCGCTTGCTGAATTTCAGGACCTTGACATCGCGCGGCCCCGGCATGCGGTCTTCGTCCACCGCCTTGACCTTTTCCGGCATGGGCCGCCACAAGACCAGCAGTTTGCCGATGTGTTGAATCGGAGCGGCATTCAGTTCGTCGGCCAGGGTTTGCAGCATGGCTTCACGTGCGGCGCGATCGTCGCTGAAAACGCGAACCTTGATCAGGCCGTGCGACTTGAGCGCGGCCTCGATCTCTTTCTTGACCGAGGGGCTCAGTCCGTCACCCCCCACGAGAACAACTGGGTCGAGATGATGGGCATCGGCGCGGTGGACTTTGCGCTGGGCGGGAGTGAGTGTGATCTGAGGCATGGGACAATTATCGTTTACACGGAACCCTGAAAGTCCCATATGGGCATGAAAGTCAAGACGCAAAGCAAGAAGGTCAACAAGGCGTGGCTGAATCAACACGTCAACGATCCTTATGTGATCCTCGCGAAAAGGGACGGGTTCCGGGCCCGCGCGGCTTACAAACTGAAAGAAATCGATGAATCCCTGGGCTTGATTCACCCGGGTGATTGTGTCGTGGATCTGGGTTCGACGCCTGGCGCCTGGAGCCAGTATGTGCGCCGTCGCCTCAGCCCCAGTGGTGCAGCCGTTGGCGCTTTGAACGGCCAGATCATTGCACTCGATATTCTGCCCATGGAGCCCGTTGAAGGGGTGCATTTCATTTTGGGCGACTTCAGGGAGGAGGCCGTGCTGCAGGAACTGGAGACTTCCCTGGCGGACCGGGGCATCACGGCGGTCGACGTGGTGGTGTCCGACATGGCCCCCAACCTGTCGGGCATCGGGTCGGCCGACGCGGCCCGGATCACCGATCTGGTTGAGCTGGCGGTGGACTTCAGTGTCAAACACCTCAAACCAGACGGCTCGCTCGTGGTCAAACTGTTCCATGGTGGTGCCTACGACCCCTTGGTGGCGCTGTTCCGCTCGACGTTCAAGGTGGTGAAAACCTTCAAACCCAAGGCATCTCGCGATAAATCGTCTGAAACCTTTCTTGTGGGGATGGGTCTCAAAAGCTGACAGCCAGTTCGATTCAGGATAAAAATGACTTGCCCAAGTCATTGATCGGGTCCGGGGCATCTTGAAAGTCATAAAATGGGACCGATATGTTGAATTCCGACAATGTTCTAGCCAGGAGCCGCATTTGAACAACCAGTGGTTCTCGAAAATCGCCGTGTGGATGGTCATCGCCATGGTGCTTTTCACTGTTTTCAAACAATTCGACGGTCGCGCCGCCGGAGGAGCTGGTTACGTCGGCTATTCCGAATTTCTGGATCAGGTGAAAGCCCAGCAGATCAAGAGCGCGACGATCCAGGAAGGCCAGGGCGGAACAGAAATTGTTGCCGTGACCCAGGATGACCGCCGTATCCGCACCACGGCCACCTACCTGGACCGTGGCTTGGTGGGTGACCTCATCAACAACAACGTCAAGTTCGACGTGCGTCCGCGTGAAGAGGGCTCGTTGCTCATGACCTTGCTCGTGAGCTGGGGTCCCATGCTGCTGCTCATCGGGGTGTGGATCTACTTCATGCGCCAGATGCAGGGTGGCGGCAAGGGCGGAGCCTTCAGCTTCGGCAAGAGCAAAGCGCGCCTGCTCGACGAAAACAACAACACGGTGACCTTCGCCGATGTGGCCGGCTGCGACGAGGCCAAGGAAGAGGTCAAGGAAGTGGTGGACTTCCTCAAGGACCCTGCGAAATTCCAGAAGCTGGGCGGACGCATTCCGCGTGGCCTGCTGCTGGTCGGGCCCCCCGGTACCGGTAAAACCTTGCTGGCCAAGGGCATTGCCGGTGAAGCCAAGGTGCCGTTCTTCAGCATTTCCGGTTCCGATTTTGTGGAAATGTTTGTGGGTGTGGGTGCGTCCCGCGTGCGCGACATGTTCGACAACGCCAAGAAAAACGCGCCTTGCATCATCTTTATTGACGAGATCGATGCGGTGGGTCGCCAGCGCGGCGCCGGTCTGGGTGGTGGCAACGACGAGCGTGAGCAGACCTTGAACCAGATGCTGGTCGAGATGGACGGCTTCGACACCAATGCGGGCGTGATCGTGGTGGCTGCCACCAACCGCCCTGACATTCTGGATGCGGCCTTGCTGCGCCCGGGCCGTTTTGACCGTCAGGTCTACGTGACGCTGCCCGACATTCGCGGTCGTGAGCAGATTCTCAATGTGCACATGCGCAAAGTGCCCCTGGGCACCGACGTGAACGCCTCCATCATCGCCCGTGGCACGCCCGGCATGAGCGGCGCCGACCTGGCCAACCTGTGCAACGAGGCTGCATTGATGGCCGCACGCCGCAATGCGCGCACCGTTGAAATGCAGGATTTTGAGAAGGCCAAAGACAAAATCTTCATGGGCCCCGAGCGCAAGAGCATGGTGATGCCCGAAGAGGAGCGCCGCAACACGGCGTACCATGAGTCTGGCCATGCGCTGATTGGCAAATTGCTGCCCAAGTGCGACCCGGTGCACAAGGTCACCATCATCCCCCGCGGCCGTGCCCTGGGTGTGACGATGAGCTTGCCATCGCAAGACCGGTACAGCTACGACAAAGACTACATGTTGAACCAGATCAGCATGCTGTTTGGTGGTCGTATCGCTGAAGAAGTCTTCATGAACCAGATGACCACCGGCGCATCGAATGACTTTGAGCGCGCCACCAGCATCGCCCGCGACATGGTGACCCGCTACGGCATGACCGATGCGCTGGGCCCCATGGTGTATGCGGAAAACGAGGGCGAAGTGTTCCTCGGTCGCTCGGTGACCAAGACCACCACCATGAGCGAGCAGACCATGCAGAAGGTCGACGCTGAAGTTCGCCGCATCATCGACGTGCAGTACAAGCTGGCCCGCGACCTGATCGAAGAGCACAGCGACAAGATGCATGCCATGGCCAAGGCTTTGCTCGAGTGGGAAACCATCGATTCGGACCAGATCGATGACATCATGGCCGGCAAACCACCGCGCCCACCCAAAGACTGGACGCCTCGCAATCCCCCTGTGGGCGGCGGCGGTGGCAGTGGCGGGGCGCCTGAAGTCGCAACGGATCCTGCGCCCACAGCGGCTTGAATCTGTTGACAGCGTATCCAGAGCGGGGCACATGCCCCGCTTTTTTTATGGGAAAAACCGGTATGGAATGGCAGACATCGCGCTTTCGCCTGGACCTCAAGCGACCGCGCATCATGGGCATCGTCAACGTCACGCCCGATTCGTTCTCGGATGGCGGACGGTACAACAACGCCGGTGCGGCCCTGCGGCACTGTGAGCAGCTCTTGAAAGAGGGCGCAGATATCCTGGACATCGGCGGCGAGTCCACCCGCCCGGGGTCGCCGCCCGTGGCACTGGAAGCCGAGTTGGCCCGGGTGTTGCCCGTGGTCATGGAGGCCGTGACTTTGGGTGTTCCGGTCTCGGTCGATACCTACAAGCCCGAAGTGATGCAGGCGGTGCTGGATGCTGGTGCAGACATCGTGAACGACGTCTGGGCGCTTCGCATGCCAGGTGCGCTGGAGGTGGTTGCGGGGCATCCGCAGTGTGGCGTCTGCCTCATGCACATGCACAGGGATCCCCAGTCCATGCAGGTGGCGCCCATGGAGGGTGACGTGCTGCCTGCTGTGCTGGCTTTCCTGAGGCAGCGGGTGGAGGCGCTTCACGAAAAAGGGGTTGCCAATGACCGGATCACTGTGGATCCGGGTATCGGCTTTGGGAAAACGCCGCAACAGAACTTCAGCCTGCTGGCCAGGCAGGCCGATCTGCTGACGCTGGGGGTGCCTGTGCTGGCTGGGTGGTCCCGAAAGTCCTCTCTGGGATGGGCCACGGGCTGCGACATGCCCGAAGACCGCGTCATCGCCAGCGTGGCGGCGGCTTTGATGGCTGTTGAGCGCGGCGCGCGCATTGTGCGGGTGCATGACGTCGAAGCCACCCGGCAGGCACTGCAGGTCTGGATGGCCCAACGTGCGTGACCTGTCTTGTCCAGCACACCTTTGGTGCTTGGGCGAGAGTGGACTTGTTGTCGTAAAAATGATCAAGTTTTGCAAGAAATCTGGCTGATTATCTAGTACCTAAGTTAAACTTCTGGGTATAAAAGTACCAGTTCAGGAGGAGGGCGGAGCATTGTTGATGAGATCGTATCGGGTGGCATGCGCGCGCCTTGCTGACGATCTTGTATTGCGTCTGTGCACACCGCTGACATCTGGATGATGGACTGCCCCGATCTCGCTGTTCCTCCTGAGGTGATGCAACACGTTGTGAACGTGGAGTCGGCTCGGAACCCTTTTGCCATCGGCGTGGTGGGTGGGTATCTGGCCAAACAACCTAGCAGCCTTGATGAAGCCTTGGCGGCCGTGCGCCAGCTCAAGCAAGAAGGCTACAACTTTTCCGTTGGTATCGCCCAGGTGAACCGCTACAACCTGGCGAAATACGGCTTGTCCGACTACGCGTCGGCCTTTCAGGCCTGTCCCAACCTGACGGCCGGCTCCCGGATCTTGCGTGAGTGTTACGACCGCGCCCAGGACTGGGGCAAGGCCTTCAGCTGTTATTACTCGGGCAATTTTGTCACCGGGTTTGCCCACGGCTACGTACAAAAAATATTCGCCTCGATCCGAAAGGCGCAGTACGCGGTTCCGGACGCGCCCAAGGCAGTGCGGATCATTCCGTACAACAGCAAAACGCAGCGCAAGATTGCGCGCGATGACCATTTGCCCCTGGGTGAGACGGGCGGGCCTTCGCTGGCTGCTGCTGGGCAGCGGGTGCCATCGGTTGTTGCGAGTCCATATCCCGAACCCTATGCCATCCGCCGCTACCTGCCCAGTACGCCGCTCGCTGACACGGCGACGGCATTGGCGCATGCATCGGCAATTGTTGGTGAATCCCGAAAGTCTACGGCGGAAAACAGGGCGGCGATTCCGGTCCCTGGTCCGGGCGCGATGATGCCTACGGTTAGCTCCAATCTAGCTACGGGCATTTCGGGTATCCCTGTGCAAGTCGTCGGAGTAGATGGGGATCCCTACAAGACGGCAATCGCAAATTCTGCACACCAATCAGTTGTAACGCATGGTTTGCCGATGCCCAACCCCGATGCTGCACTGTCCGTGGATGTCTCAAAGTCAAGTCGTGCGGAAAAGACAAGCCCAAATGCGATGGCTGCTCACAAAGGTGGGGCGTTGTTGCAAATCCATGAGGCAACCAGGTCGGCGGCACCTCAAAACGGGACAGCTCAAGCCATGACCGATAGATCGTCAGAATTGACTGCACCTCAGTCCAGTGATAAGTCGTTTGTTTTTTAGTAACCCAAAGGAGAATACATGAAGTCAGCATTTTTTATGAACCGGAGGATGAATAAGGCCGGATTGTTTTTCAATTCGGCTGTTGTGATTGCTGGGTTACTTGTCCCGGAGTTGGCGTTGGCAGATTTTGCGGCTGCCTGTGGGAAAGTTACCGGATTTTTTGCCAGCTTTGAAACAATACTGCGCGTCGCTTCTGTGTCCATTGTCACGATTGCTGTCGTCTTTGCTGGATACCAGATCGCTTTTGCACACAAACGGTTGTCGGACGTGGCGCCTGTATTGATTGGGGGGTTGTTGATCGGTGGAGCTGCGACAATTGCAGGGTGGTTTGTCGGTGATTGGGTTCCAGATGCGGCAAACGGTGGGGCTGTAACATGTCGATCTGCAGATGCAGGTTGAAGATGGAAATTCTTAATAGTGAATGGATTCTAGTTGGTTGATCATGAAAAAGGATGTTTTGTTTCGTGGCTGTACTCGGCCGCCAATGATTTTAGGTGTTCCATACATTCCATTTTTGATTGGGGCTGGGGTGCCTCTATTGTTGGCGATGTATATATCGCTGTACATTTTGTTGGTAATTCCGATTGTTATTTTTATGATGCGAATGCTGGCAAAAAGAGATGAAATGATCTTCAGATTGATTGGTTTGAATTTGGTTTTTCGTTTTTTGCCAAAAAATGTTTCCAGTTATGGTGGGTCCTGGGTTTTTTCATCTAACCGGGATGGGTCGAAGCGCCGCGCAATGACCGGCTATGCTGATTGATGGATACGAACCTGCTCGGCCGACTCGCCTGAGTGCTACGACTGTGCTCCCTTGAAAGATCAGATGCTTCAAATGACCCCAGACGCTTCTTTCAGCAACTTCATTCCGTTCAGCACCCACGTAGACACCCATGTGGTCAAAACCCGGGAGGGCGACTACATCATCACGTGGTTGCTGAGCGGGTTTCCCTTTGTGGGCCGAGAAGACTGGGAGCTGGAGCACCGGCACAAGACCTTCAACAACTTGTTGCAGAGCTTGCGCGCGCCCGATTTTGAGAATGTGGCGTTCTGGGCGCACGACATCCGGCGGCGGCGGCCGATTCGGGCCGAAGCGAAGTACCCACACCGCTTCAGCCAGGAGCTGCACGACAAATACATAGAGCGCTTGTCGTCCAAGCAGCTCATGCAAAACGAGCTTTACCTGAGCATGATTTACCGCCCGGTTGTGAGCGGCAAGAAGTTTGCTGCGATCTCGAGGGATGTCGAGGTTTTGCGCCGGGAGGAGAAATCGTACCTGGAAAAAATCTACGAACTGGTGGGCAACGTTGAGGCCCTTTTGCAAGACTATTCACCCTACAAACTGGGCTTGTACGAGAGTGTTCACCAGCAGGTGTTCTCTGAAAACCTGGAGTTCTTCGGTTACTTGGTGAACCACCTGGATGAGCCGGTTCCGGTGTTGAAGGCGCCCATCTACGACTACTTGCCCACCAGCCGGCACATGTTTTCACCCGGCAGCGGTGACTTTGCGATTCAGACCAGCAACGGTGACAACCATTACGGGGCGATCCTGAACATCAAGGAATACGCCGACAGCAGCTGGCCGGGCATTCTGAACGGTCTCAAGTACCTGGAGTTTGAGTACATCGTCACGCACTCGTTCACGCCCATGAGCCGTTATGACTCCATGAAGGCGCTGGAGCGCACCAAGGGCGCCATGTTGTCATCCGAAGACAAGGCGGTGAGTCAGATCGTGGAGCTGGACTTCGCGATGGATCAGCTGGCTTCGGGCAATTTTGTGCTGGGTCAGTACCACTTCAACATGGCGGTGTTTGCCGGCGATCAAGAGGCCTTGTACGCCAACGTGGCGCAAGCCCGGGCCCAGTTGTCAGGGGCGAGTTTTGTCACGGTGAAGGAAGATGTCGCGATTGCGGCTGCGTTCTATGCCCAGTTGCCGTGCAACTGGCGGTTTCGCCCACGGATCGCCAACCTGAGTTCTCTGAATTTTCTGGGCCTTTGCCCTTTGCACAATTTTGCGACCGGCAAGCCCAATTTCAACCCATGGGGACCGTCGGTCAGCATTTTGCAGACCTTGAACAATCAGGCCTATCACTTCAATTTCCACGCCACCAAGCCCCACGAGTATTCATTGGGTGAAAAGGCGATTGCCAACACCATGGTGATCGGCAAGTCGGGCACAGGCAAAACGGCGCTGATCAATTTTCTGCTGGCCCAGGTGCAAAAGCTTGATCCTGAGCCGACCATTTTCTTCTTTGACAAAGACCGCGGCGCGGAGATTTTCATCCGGGCTTGTGGTGGCCATTACTTCACCCTGGAAAAGGGTCAGCCGACAGGTTTTAACCCATTGCAGTGTGACAACACGCCCGACAACGAGCAGTTTCTGGTGGAGTTGCTGCAGACCTTGTGCGGCAAAGAGAAGTACAGCGCCCCGGAGATGGACGACCTGATTCGCGCAGTTCGCGCGATGCTGGACACGCCCGTGCATCTGCGCACCATGACCAACTTGCGCAAGAGCTTGCCCAACCTGGGGGATAACAGTCTGTACGAGTGCTTGTCGGTATGGTGTCAGGGAGGCCCGTCGGCCTGGGTGTTTGACAACCCCAATGACAACATTCATTTCGGCGGGTCCAGCATCATCGGTTTCGACTACACGGAGGTGATTGAGGACGGCAAGACCCGTGAGCCCATCATCCAGTACCTGCTTCACCGCATGGAAAGCCTGATCGATGGCCGGCCCTTCATCTATGTGATGGATGAATTCTGGAAGGTGCTGGAGGGCAAAGGCGGATTGAAAGACTTTGCCAAGAACAAGCAGAAGACCATCCGGAAACAGAACGGTCTGGGCATTTTTGCGACCCAGAGTCCGCAAGATGCCCTCAACAGCGATATTTCAGCCGCCTTGATCGAGCAAACTGCAACGCTGGTTCTGCTGCCCAACCCCAATGCGGACGCCAAGGACTATCTGGACGGCTTGAAGCTCACACGCGCCGAGTTTGAGCTGGTGGTGGGGCTCGATGAGCGGAGCCGCTGCTTTCTGGTCAAACAGGGTCACAACGCCGTGTTGTGCCAACTGAACCTCAATGGCATGGACGACGAGCTGGCGGTTTTGTCTGGTTCCAGTGACAACGTCGAAATCCTCACCGATTTGCTCTCGGGACACCCCACGCCTCACCTGCCTGACACGTGGTTGGCTGAATTTCATGCGCGGCGCAAAGGGATGCGAGGGCAACGGCACGTCGGTGTCGCCAACAACCATGAGTACTTGCGACACGCAGAAACGGCGGAGGCAGGCCGTTGAGGGTTGGTTGTGTCTTGAAGCGGTGACGCTCGATAACCCCTTGCGAGGCAGATGCCTTTCCGGGGGGCGCTGGTCGGTGCCCGTGTCTCGGTGAGGCGAAGGGGCTGATACCCATCCAAGTCTGGAGTGCGTCCTGAACGCCGCCTAAAATATTCTCCACGGATGCGGCGGTTTGTGCCTTTGTCCGCACTCTATTTCTCCTGGAATGCAATGACTAGAAAATTTTTCGGCACCGATGGCATCCGCGGCACGGTCGGACAGGCGCCCATCACGCCCGATTTTGTCTTGAAGCTCGCGCACGCGGTGGGTCGTGTTTTGAAGCAGAAAGAGTCACGCCCTACGGTGCTCATTGGTAAAGACACCCGTATTTCAGGCTATATGCTGGAGAGCGCGCTGGAAAGCGGGTTCAACTCGGCCGGGGTGGACGTGGTGTTGCTGGGGCCAATCCCGACGCCGGCAGTGGCCTACCTGACCCGGGCGCAGCGAGCCAGTCTCGGCGTGGTGATTTCCGCCAGCCACAATCCGTTTGCGGACAACGGCATCAAGTTCTTCAGTGCCCAGGGCACCAAGTTGCCTGACGAGTGGGAGCTGGCGGTGGAGGCTGCGCTGGATGAAGCACCCGTGTGGGCAGATTCGGCCAGCCTGGGCAAGGCCAGGCGCATGGACGATGCGCCCGGGCGCTACATCGAATTTTGCAAAAGCACCTGCCCGCACGCCTTCACCCTGAAAGGGTTGAAGATTGTTGTGGACGGCGCACATGGCGCGGCGTATCACATCGCGCCCGATGTGTTCCATGAGTTGGGCGCCGAGGTGGTGCGTATCGGTTGTGCCCCCGATGGCCTGAACATCAACGAAAAAGTGGGTGCCACCCACCCGCAAGCCTTGCTCGCTGCGGTGCAGGAGCACCAGGCGGATTATGGCGTTGCGCTGGATGGCGATGCCGATCGCCTGCAGATGGTGGATGCCAAGGGTCGTCTTTTCAACGGCGACGAACTGCTGTACCTGATTGCCGCTGACCGCATGGCTCGCGATATCGACGTGCCTGGCGTGGTGGGCACCTTGATGACGAACATGGCGGTGGAAGTGGCTTTCAAGCGCCGTGGCGTGAAGTTTGTGCGCGCCAAGGTGGGTGACCGCTATGTGCTGGAAGAGCTGGACCGGCAGGGCTGGGTGCTGGGGGGAGAGGGATCGGGTCATTTGCTCGTGTTGGACCGGCACACCACGGGTGATGGTCTGGTCTCGGCGCTGCAGGTGCTCAATGCTTGCGTTGACAGTGGCAAGACCATGGCGGAATTGCTCGATGGCGTGTCGCTGTTTCCTCAGACCCTGGTCAACGTCCGACTCAAGCCGGGCCAGGACTGGCGAGCAAACACCCGCCTGGCGGAAATGACTGCGGCAGTGGAGGCGGAGCTGGGAGAGCGGGGGCGGGTGCTCATCCGGGCGAGTGGCACCGAGCCGTTGTTACGTGTGATGGTGGAGGCCGAGCAGGCCGATCTGGCGCAATCGTGTGCTCAGCGGCTCGTGGACACCGTGATCCAGCAGGGCGGCGCATGACTTCGTCGATTTCCATTGTGCGTGCGGACTATGCGAACCCTGCTCACGCTTCAGGACTGGTACAGGTGTTGAATGCCTATGCGAGTGAGCCCGCCGGTGGGTCGCATCCCCTGTCGGTTTTTGTCAGGACGAACCTGGTTGCCGAGCTGGCGGCCAGACCACAGGCTTTTTCCATACTGGCCTTCGATGGCGATTTGGCTGTGGGCCTGGTCAATTGCATTGAGGGTTTCTCGACATTCGCTTGTCGGCCACTGGTCAACGTGCACGATGTGGCGGTGGTGGTCAGCCACCGTGGCCGGCGTGTGGGTGAGCAGATGCTGGCAATGGCCGAGCGCATCGCCGTCGAACGCGGTGCGGTCAAGATGACCATGGAAGTGCTTTCGGGCAATGGTCCTGCGCTGAATTTGTACACCCGCCTGGGTTACCAGGGGTACCAGTTGGACCCCGGCATGGGCAGTGCGCTGTTTATGCAAAAGCTGCTGCCGGCTGCGTCCTGAGCTCGCCAGCGACGGTCAGAGGCCAGTGCCAGGGTTGGTCTACTGGTGTCAGTACAGCAGGAAAGGCTGCCGGGTCTTCTCCCATGCCTGTTCGTCGCGCAGGGCTGCCGCTTCCAGGACTTCCGGCGGGGCTGCCGGATTGTCCACCCACTCTCGCAACAACGGACCCCCATTGATCAGGTCGATGGCCAACCGGCCCCGCTCGTATTCGTAGGCAAAATCGCGCCACAGCGGGTAACCAGGGGCTTGCAGGCGAACCGCTTTGAAGGCAAGCGCCTGGAGCCGCCAGGGTCTGAAGCGTTCGTGCTGGTAGTGAGTGGGATCTTCGACGTGTATCTGAATGCCGGAACACAGCTGGCCCACATGCTTGTGGAAGGTGGGTTCAAAGAAGCATTCGCGCAAAGTGCAGCCCTGTAGCCACTCAGGTGCCAACGAGCGCATGTCGGCGAGCAAGCGGGAGGCGTCGAGGTCGGGCGCGCCAAAGAGCTCCAGAGGGCGTGTGGTGCCGCGTCCTTCGGACCAGGTGGTGCCTTCCAGCATCACCGTGCCCGCATAGGCCCGGGCCATGCTGAGGTTGGCCGCATTGGGGCTGGGGTTGATCCAGCTGCGCTCGGTGGGCCAGCCGTAACCAGGTGCCTGGTCGGGTTGCCAGCCTTCCATGGTGATCACCCGGTAGTTCACATCCAGCCCGAGC
>JBFHEQ010000012.1:0-17713 GCA_041584075.1 Hydrogenophaga sp. | reverse complement strand
GCCGCTGGGCGGAGAAGTCACCTGGAACATTCCAGCCGATATATCGGTCGTGCTCAGCGGCCCTTTCGGCGCGCCAGTTGCGTCGACGCCGGCTTGCAGCACCACCGACTCTGCCAAGGTCACCGTCAGCGCCAATTGCGCGACCGTGACCGTCAAACGCCTGGACGCCCGCGATGTGGTCAACGTCACCGGCGGAGGTTACAGCGTGAAGCTGCCCCTGTCTTCCGCGCCGCAGCGCCACTGGAGTGGCCGCCATGGCCTCACCGATGGCTACGGCATGGTGATCACCGAGAACAACCGGGCCTTGATCTGGAGCGGGTCGCACAGTGAATACAGCCAGGTATTAGGCCAGGGCACGACGCAAAAAGAACAACCCTACGTGACCTACCCCATCCCCATCAAGAACGCCGGTGGCACGAGCGCTTTGAGCGAAGTGGTTCAGGCGAGTGGCGGCGATGGGAGCGCATTGGCACTGGGCCGCAATGGCTCAATCTGGTTCTGGGGTTCCAACTACCAATGCGCAGGTGGCATGGGCACCCAATATCCAGGTCAGCTGCTGCTGCCTGTCAATGTCAAAAACGCGACCGGATCCGCACCACTGACCCATGTGGTCCAGGCAGAGACTGGGTCTCTGAATGGCATCGCATTGCTGGACGACGGTCGGCCCATGTACTGGGGCTCGCCCGCACTGCCCGGCATCGCGAACATGCGATGCCTGCCTGCCCTGGTTCCTGGCCCCAATGGGGTCGGGTTCTTGGGCGACATCGTGCAAGTGTCGGCGGGCAGGGGTTACAACCTGGCATTGACCAAGGATGGAAAGGTCTATGCTTTTGGCAGCGATGGAGGTGATGGCCTTCTGGGCTCAGGCGCCCTGATCGTCAACACCAGCAGCAACCCACCCGGTTGGCCCATGACGATCAAAAAGGCCGACGGCAGCGAACTGACCAACATCGTTCAAGTCTCTGCCGGGTACGCCAACGGCATGGCCCTGGATGCCGATGGCCTCGTATGGATCTGGGGACAGGGGGAGACCAACGGCATCGCCAGCTACGGTTCGCAGCCAGAGATTCCCTATGCCGCACTCGTTCCCAGTCTCAGCAATGTCACCATGGTGGCTGCGGGTGGCACTCAAAACTACGCGCTGGACAACCTGGGCCAGGTTTGGTCATGGGCATTCCACGGACAAGATGGCACGCTGGGCGATGGGCCGGAAAATCCAAGAGGCATATCCGCCCCGGGAACGCCTACCCACGCGGCCCGGACCCCTGGCAAGGTGGTCACAGAAAACGGGTTGAGCACGTTGACGGGCGCCCTGTCGGTGGCCGCCTCGTACAACGGTGGCAGCGCGCTTATGCCCGATGGACGCGTGCTCAATTGGGGCACCAACCACAACGCGGCGTTGGGCCAAGGCGTTGATCGCGCGGCCAATGGCTTGAGCTGGAGCCTGGACTACAACTACATCCCCGTACCGCTGCGCAACGAAACCAATACCGGCAGCCTGGTGCTGAACCCCGCAAGCTACCCGAACATCCGTCGACGGGGCCGATAAACCGCGACGATCATTGGCTGTCAAAAAGCCTGACCGGCGACTGCCGCGGTCAGGCTTTTTACGACTCGACGTCGGCACCACGCAAGGGTGCTGGCCCCAGGCGGGGGAGGTTGACGGCTGATCCACCCGTTTTCAACTTCGATCAAAAAAGGGCGGCGTGTGCTGGTGGATCCAAGCCGACCACAGGGCCAAACGCCCATCGTGATCGGTTGGTCAACGTCGAAAGAACCTGATGCCAATCGTGCGTTCAGCTCAAGATGCGGCGCAGGGCCGCCACACGCGACAGCAGCAACGCATCCAGCAACAAAAAGCTCAGCAGAGCCGCGCCCGCCAGCGGAAACGCCAGCGCCACGCCCAGCATCACCAATGCCCCCTTCTTCCAGCGCATGATGTCTTGCGGCATGCCCGGCGCGACCAGGCGACCGCTGCCCGCAGGGCGGCGTTTCCACCACATCACGACACCGCTCACACACAGGAAAGCGATCGCCAGGCACAACAACACATTGAGACTCGCATTCCACCAGCCCATGTCCCCCTGGTGCAGGGCGGTGCCGATGGCCATGGCTTTGGCCATGCCCGAATAGTCCTTGAACGCGGCCTCGGCCAGCACCTTGCCGGTGTAGCGATCAATGTGGACGGTGCGGTCTGCCGTGGGGTCGGCCAGATCGCCACTCATGGAGTCGGCCGACACGGTGAACACGCCGTCGTCGCCGCGCGGGAGCTTGACATGGAACTGGCCCCTGAACCCCAGCTGGGTGGCCAGCGCGGTCACGCTCGACAGGTCGACTGCGCTGCCTGCGGGCACACCGGGCAAGCCGGCGCTGGAGCCCGAAGCGGGCAAGGCCGTCTGCTCCAGGGCCCAGGGCACTTCGTGCTGCCCCGACGGATTGAGCGAAGCATGGGTGAGATCTGACTTCGGCACATCGTCCCATTTGGTCGCTGGAAACGTGCTCCAGGCCTGCACCAGCTTGCCACCCCAGACTCCGGTCCAGGCCATGCCCGTCAGCAGGAAAACCATCAGGGCGCCGCTGAGCCAGAACCCGATGCTGGCGTGCAAGGAGCGCCACCACGCGCGGCCACGGGCCCGCAGATTCGGCACCAGCAATGCCGACCACCGCCCGCCATTGCGAGGCCAGAAAAGATACAACCCTGTGAGCACCATCACGACGGCCAGGCCGGCGGCGATCTCGATCAACCGGTCGCCCACATCCCCCAGCAGCAGGCTGCCGTGGATGCGCTCGGCCCAGGCGAACACCGTGTTGTCCTTGTCGACCACCTTGAGCACCTCGGCGGTGTAAGGGTTGACGGCCACAGCCTCGGTCGCACCTTCGTGCGAAACCACAAACCAGCTCGCGATATCGGCTTCTTTGGGTGCGATGTACTCCTTGAGCGTGGCGCCTGGCAAATGGGCCAGCGCTGCATTGGCTTGCTGAACCACGCTGGTGGATTGCGCCTGCGGCGTCACATGCACCACCCAGCCCAGCCGGGACTGGAAACCCGTGAAGTACACCATCACCAGACCGGTGATGGCCAGCATCAACAGGAAGGGCACCACGTACAGCCCTGCGTAAAAATGCCAGCGCCAGGCCAGCATGTGGAAGTTGGCCCGCGGGGAGCCAGAAGCCGACGGTGTCGGTGAAACGGTTTCGATCATCACGATGTGTGTTCTCTGAGGGGATAAAAAGGAAGGGAGCTCAGTAGTCCAGACGCAAGGTCAGCGAAGCGGTGCGCGGCGCGCCGGGCTGGATCCAGTCTTTGATGTACTGGTGGCTGCCGCTGTAATAAACCTTGTTGAACACGTTCTTCAGGTTGAACTGCAGGGAGCCACTGCCGGAGCCCACCTTGAACGCATACGACACCATGGCGTCGACCCGCCCGTAGCCGGGAAGCTGGAACGTGTTGGCCTGATCGCCTTGGCGCTGGCTCTGAAAGAAGACGCCACCGCCTGCAGCCCATTGGTTGTCGAATTTCCAGCGGCCCCAAAGGCTGCCGGAATGGCGCGCGGTGTTGGCCAGCCGCGTGCCCGTGAAGTTGGCGTCCTGGGTGACCACCGCGTCGAGGTACGCATAGGAGGCCATCAGCGACAGTTGCTTCGACACTTGACCGAGCGCATCGATTTCCAGCCCGCGCGAGCGCGCTTCTCCGGTTGTTGTAACGTAGGGGAACAGGGTGTTGTCGGCGCGGTTGCGCTTGACGAGCTGGTAGAGCGCCACCGTGGTGTTGAAGCGCCCGTCCAGCGCACTCTGCTTCCAGCCCACCTCGGTCTGCCTGGAGCGCTCGGCGGGCAGCGGATCCCCGTCGGCATCGCGCCCGTTGTTGGCCGAAACCGCATCCTGGTATTGCGCATACAAGGACTGCTGCGGCGCGAATGTCCACACCGCACCCACGCGCGGCGTGGTGAAGTTCTGCTGGTTGGGTTCCAGCGTCGGGTCGGATGAATAAATGGCTTCGGTGCGATCGTGGCGCAGCGCAAAGACGCCGTGCCAGCCAAGGCCAAAGTCCACCTGATCCTGCAACACCAGGCTGGTCCAGCGCTGGCGGTCGCTGGCGTCCAGCGCGCCTGCCATCGCGGTGTCCAATGCCACCGAGTTGCCCAACACCGGGTTCTGGACGTTCACCGAACCGACCTGTTGAAAATAGCTGGTACCCGTCTTGCTCGTCTGGTAATGCTCCACCTCAGCCAGCAGCTTGTGGGATAGTCCACCGAATTGCACGTCACCGATCAAATCGATGGTGGCCTGATCCAGCTTGACCCTGCCTTCGGGCTGCACGTAGAAGTAATAGCGGCACAGCGATGTCAGTGGCGTGGTGTCGGCGCAGGTGTCCGCTGCGGTGGGGCCCATGCCCATGTCCGCGCGCCAGGGCCAGATGTCCACCTCGTGCGTCTTGGCCCGCACGGACACCGCGCGGCCCTTCAGCGTCCATCCGTCGGCCACCTCGGTCTGCGCATCGAGAGTGATGGCGTCGCTGTCGAACGATGACAGCTCCGGGGCATCGTTGAACTGGGTCGACAGCGGCAGGTTCGCCGGCCTGTTGCCATCGGCCGGGATGCCGAAATCGTTGCGGTACTTTTGCGCGTTGTGGTCCACGTTCAACGCCACGCGCGTGGTCGTGTTGGGCACCCAGGCCAGGGTGCCGCTGAAAGCGCCGAGACTGTCTTCGACAAAATCGCGCCTGGACTCGGCGCTCTCGTACGACACCGAGGCGCGTCCGAGCAAGGTCTTGGCTTCGTCCAGGGGCCCGCCGCCTTCCAGCACGGTGCGTGACAGACCGTACTGACCCAGGGTCTGCTCGAAGCCAAAGCCCGGCATCGCCGAGAGCGCTCTCGGCACCACATTGATCAGACCACCCGGCTCCGCACGACCGTACAGCACCGAAGCCGGCCCCTTGACCACCTCGACCGCTTCCACGTTGGCCATGTTGATGGGCAAGCCCTTCACTTTCACGCCGTTGATGTAGTACGTCGACATGCCCGACATCGTGCCCATGGCCGTCATCGATTCGGTCTGGAACCCACGCAGCATGAGCAGCGGCTGAGCACTGCCGTTGAAGCCAAACTCCGTGCCCGTGCCAGCCACATTGCGGATCGCGTCGGAGAGGGTCAGGGCGCTCTGCTCGTTGAGCACCGCGCGTGGTACCACCTGCACCGATTGCGGTGTCAGCAGGATGGGCGTGTCGGTCTTGGAGGCGGCCGGCGTCGAGTGGACGTCATAGGCGTCATGGGCTTTCTCACGCACGACCACCATCGGCAAGGTTTGCTCGGCGTTGCCAGGGGTGGTCTGGGCGAGCACAACTTGCGGGAGGCACAAGGCCAGCGCGGCGGCCATCGGAATGGGTTTGAATTTCATGGGTGTTGGATCGAAGATGGAATGGGTCTCAAAAGCTGTTCGGCCGGATGCGTTTTGGCGTTTGAAGCGGGTGACGCTGTCCAGCGCCGAGCGGACCGGGGCGCACAAGCGCCCAGATCCGGCAACGGCAGGTCACCTTGTCAAACAGGAGAACGGGCACACACCGGTGTGCCGAATCGTCAAAACGTCAAATGGCGTGCGATGAAGGCGCGGGCGGCCCTCGCATGGACGACATCAGCAGCACGCGCTGAACACGGCCACATGCCCGTCCCTCTTCGATCTGTGGCAAAGCGAAAAACCAGCGCTCTGACAAGGCCTGCTTGAAACCGGGACCCAGCGTGGACGCCATGGCCACATGCGCCCCGGCCCAGACACAAGGCTTGCCCGACACGCCAGCGGCATCGCTCTGGTCATCTCGCGCCTCCGCGTCGAGCGCGACCCATTGCACCCCCTGCGATGTGCACAGTTGAACCACAGGACGGTCACCTGCAACGCCCTGGACCACCCAGGCACCCAGAACCCCATGCGTGGCGGCGAACAGGGTGCACAACACCATGATCCGCAGCCACAGCTGCACCGCAGGGCGGCGGGTTTCAGCGAAGCGGTAGGTCAAGCGCATGCGGCTCTCGGTGCAGACAAGTCGCCGCTCAGAACTTCACGTTCACACCGGTATAGAACGTGCGCCCCATGCCCGGTACCGCGGTGCCCCATTGCGGGTAGTTGGGCAGCATGGGGTTGGCCATGGTCGTGCCCTGCCCCACGTAGGCACCGCCCGTGGGCAGGCCATACAGGCGGTCAAACAGGTTCTCGATGCCGAAATCCAGTCGCACGGTTTTCCACTCGTAGCTGCCACGCAGGTGCACCAGGCCATAGCCAGGCGTAGTCACCTCGTTGCGCACCGACGAAACACCGGTCTTGGCCTTCACCGCCACCAGCTCCAGCCGGTTGTCCCAGCCGCCCGCCTTGTGCGTCAGCGCCAGCAGTGCGTTGAGGGGCATGGTGTTGTAGAGACCATCCCCCGTGTCGCGGTTGCGGCCGTTGGTGTAATTCAGCAAGCCCTTGAGGCCCCAGTCACCCCAGCCGTTGCGGGCCAGCGGCATGTGGCCGGCCAGGTCGAGCCCGTAGAGCCGGGCCGACTGGTTGACGTAGCGCAGCACGCCGAACTTGTTGGCCGCGGGCTGGGCCACTGCCCGGTTGCTCGTGCCGTCCCATGGTTGGGCGTCGACGTAGTCTTCCACGCGGGTGTAGAACGGCGTGGCGCTGAAGCCCCAGGCCTTGTCAGCGGCATGCCAGTTGAACGTTGCGGAGACGGTGTTGGCTTTCTCGGGTTTCAGGGCCAGGTTGCCGACATAGCCATTGCCATCGCCCACAAAGTTGTTCATCAGCGCGGCCATCTGCCAGGTGGACCAGGGGAAGCGCTCGTAAACGTTGGGGGAACGCTCCTTGTGAGCAAAGCCGAATTCGATGTCGTGTTGCTCGCTGGCCGTGTAGCGCGCCAGCAGGGTCAGGTCGACGTTGTGGTCGGTGATCTGGCGATCGCTGGCATTGAAAGCGGCTGCATCGCGGGCCTGAAAGCCCATGCCGGCCGGGTTGTAGCCCACCGCTTCGCCCACCTCCATGCGCACCTGCTCCGCCCGCAAGCCCGCCAGCGTCGTCCACTGTGCGTTCACATTGCGCTCCCACTCACCAAACACCGCCGTGCGGTTGCGCTCGCCATCGCGGATGTTCCAGAAAGTCCCGGGGTACATGCCGCCGCCCGACGGTGGCCACCAGTCGTTGATGCTGTATTGCTGGAGCTCGGTCCCCACGCGCAACAGATCGCGCTCGTTCAGGGCGATCTCGCCACTGAGCGAAGCGCCCCGTGTCTGGCCTTCGGTGAACATGGGCATGCCGGTGGCGCACATGGCTCCGATGGTTCCGCAGGGCTGACCGTTGACCGCAGTGCTGCCACCCGACGCCATGCCGTACCAATAGCGCTTGTCGGCGCCGAAGTCCATGAAGTGGTCGACCTTTTCGTCGTAAAGGCGTGCCTTCAGGCGGCCCCAGTCCATGGTGCCGGTGTAGCTCAGATTGATGCTGCGCTGATCGTTTTTCAGCAGGTCCATGCGCTGGTTGGGGTAGAGCTGATAGGGCATCTCCTGCACGCCCAGGCGGGCTTCCAGCAGGTGTTCGTCCCGCTTGTAGGCCAGACTCAAGGCATGGTTGCGCGTGTCGTAGGCGGTAGAGCCCACTTCATCGAGCGCCAGGTTGTGGCCTGCGCGGCCGGTGAAACTGTAGTCCTTGAAGTCGCCCCCGGCGTGGTAGTTGTCGGCGCGGCTGACCGAGCCGCTGTAGCCCAGACTCAAAGTGGGCGTGGCATAGCGGGCGGAGACATTGACGCCGCGGGCCTGGTTGTTGCTGCGGTAGAACGCGCCCACCTCGCCCTCGGTGATCACGCCCTGTTCGGGGGTGGCAAACATCGGTGCGATCGACTCCGCCAGGATGCTGCCGCCGATGCTGTCGCCACCCGCGCTGACAGGTGAAATGCCGGGGTAGACCTTGAGGGCGCCCAGTTGCGAAGGCGTGATGTACGACAGCGCGGGGTTCATGTGGTTGGGGCAGGAGGCGATCAGGTCCATGCCGTCCACGCGGATGCGCAAACGGTCATCGGCGAGGCCCTGGATGGCGGGCAGGCTGGACACGCCACCCGCACCCCGCAAGCTCACGCCGGGCACGCCACGCAACAGGCTCGCCGTATCGCTGGTCGCGGCACGCTGGCCCACCAGGTCCTGACCCTGCAACGTGGTGGTGGCCTCCAGTGCGACGGGCGCCTGGCCGCGCACCGTGACGGCGGGCAGGCTGGGGCTGTCGGCACCCTGCGCAAAGGCCTGGGCACTCATCAGCGACAACACCGGCATGGCGGCGGCCATGGCGAGATGGAAGGTTTTCAAACGGTAGCGGTTCATGGTTTGACAAGAAAAAGAAGGGGGAAAAGAATGAATGAAAGGCCGATTCAGGGGCGGGCCCAGACCACGTGACCCTGGGCGTCCACGCGCCACGGCGCAAGCTGGTCCTGATGCCGCCGGCGCTGCACCCAGTCGGGCAAGGCGGCGTCCCCGGCCTCAGGAACGGTCAAGCTGTCCTGGTGGCGCTGACCTGCTGCATCGGTGCGGTTGGCGGCAGCTGTCAGCGAGGTCGGTTCGGCTGGCGGATACCGATTGGCCAGACCGAGCAAACCCAGCACCACCAGCAAGGCGATGCCATAGAGGGCTGCAACGCTGCCGATCGTCCACACGACAGCGCGCCGATTGCGCCGCTGCAGATCCGGGTCGCTGCTCACGCGCCCGCCGCGCAGAGCGCCAGCGACGGTTGGGCCATGCGCGCGGCGCACAAGTGCGGTGCCTGGCGTGCCGGACCAGGCTTGCGCCGGCGTGGGGGCATCAACTGCCCCAGCACACGGCACACGGTCTCGGTCTTGGCATCGACCACCTGCGCCACTTCGCGCAATGTGGGCATGGCGGCCCGAATGGCGTCGGCGTTGGGGGTCTGGGCGGCGTTGCCCCAGTCAAATCCCAGCAAGTGCAGGAAATGGGTGATGCGCTGAAAGACGGTCCCCGTGCGCAAGGCCGCCATGTCCTGGCATCGCGCCTGCTGTTGCATGAGCGCTTGCTGCAGCAATGCGGCCTGGGCCTGCGGGTCGGCCACGTTCACAGCTTCCAGCTGACACGGGGTCAACGCGGTGGCGCTGAACCGGAACGGCTGGTTGCACAGGGCCTCGGTGCCGATCAGGTCTCCGGGCACGGCGATCTGGACGGGCTGGCGCTCGGGACCGTCGTCACGATCCAGGCGGACCAGGCCTTGCACCACGCGCCAGACTGTGCCGGACTCACCGGCCTGAAATACGGCTTGCGCGCTGGCACAGACCAGCGAAGCCAGGGATGCATTCGAATGCATGACAACTCTCCTAAGACTGACAGGTTCGCGGCCCCGCCAACCCGGGACAGCACGAGACAAGGGGCGCGCGACAAGGCGCGCCAACGGATCAGTTCAGGAGAGGTGGGCCGCGCGCACTCGGGCTGAGCGCGTGTGTGGCCCTGATGGCCCGGCGCACATGGCCGGGCAAAGGAAGGGGCCCTGCATCACCAGCCACGGTAGGCACCGCGGGCAGCAAAGGGGCAAAACGGTCGGACGCGAGCGTGCAATGCCCACAGCGGTCCATCGCATGAAGCAAGCCTTCATCCAGGCTGGTGGCAGAGGCCTCCTCGTCCACCCCCACCTGTACCCAGCGCATGCCCTGCGTGGTGCAGACCTCCACCCAGTCGCCTGCCTGGCGCGAGCCGGCCAGGGTGCGCGACACCGCTGGCGCCAGGGTGGCGAGCAGCATGGCGCCCAGCAACCAGCGTGCAAGCCAGCGCAGGAGAGAGGGGGACATCCGTCGCATGGAGCAGCGCGATCAGAGGGTCAGGGGGTCAGGGGGTCAGAAAACCCGGGGTAGGGTAACGGCGCCCGGTCAGTGCTTGTGCTCCATCTCCTGTTTCATTTCCTGTTTCATTTCCTGCTTCATGTCGGGCTTCATGGCGTTGGGGGCTTTGCCCTTGCCCAAGGCGGTCACGGGGACCGTCACATCCTGCGTGAAGGTCTTCTTCGCCGCATCTTCAAAGGTCAGCGTCATGGGCACGGAATCCCCGCCTTTGAGCGGCGCCTTCAAATCCATCAGCATGATATGGAAACCACCGGGCTTGAGCTCGGTGGCCTTGCCGGCATTCAGGTCCAGGCCGTCAATCTGCCGCATTTTCATGACGTCGTTCTCCATCGACATTTCATGGATCTCTACCACACCTGCAGCGGGCGAGCTGGCCGACACCAGGCGTGCCTGGCCGCTGGGGGTCAGGCGCATGAAGGCGCCGGTGGCTTTCTGGGTCGCGACGGTGCCGCGCACCCAGGCGCCTTCCACCTTGACGGTGACAGCTTGCGCCCAGGCGCCGGCGGTGATGGTGAGCAAAGAGGCAATCAGCAGTTTTTTCATGGGAACTCCATTGGTAAAAAAAAGGGGCAAAAACGCAAAAAAATACAAGACAACAAGGAATGAAAGAAGCTCAGCCCGCAGACTCAGCCAGCAGGCGTTGCACGTCCGCCGCGTAGTCGGCGGCGGTCTGCTCGTGGCGCAATGCCACCCGAACCTGGCCCGCGGGGTCAAAGAGATAGGTCAGGGCCGTGTGGTCCATGGTGTAGGTACTGCCCGTGGGCACTTTCTTGAAATACACCCGGAAGGCATCGGCCGTGGCCTTGGTCTGCTCCATCGACCCGCTGAGGGCCATGAACGAGGGATCGAATGCCGACATGTATTCGCGCAACAGCGCCGGTGTGTCGCGCTCGGGGTCCACCGTGATGAACAACAACTGCACCTTCTTGGCGCCGTCGGGGCCCACCAGACGCAGCACCTCGGCCGCACGGGTCAGAGCGGTAGGGCACACATCGGGGCACTGCACAAAGCCGAAATACAGCATCACGACCTTGCCACGGTAATCCGCGAGCGTTCGCGTTGCTCCGTTGAAGTCTGTGAGGGTGAAATCGCGGGCGTAGTCGGCCCCTGTGATGTCAATGCCCCTGAAACCGCCGGGCGCGACCGCATCGCTGGAGAGGGGGTCGCAGGCAGTCAGCCAGGGCACCACCCCCAGCGCGAGACAGGTCATCAAAGCGCTGCGTCGCGAGGTCGGCCACTGGCCATGCACGGAACTGGATAAAGCTTGAGGCATGCGGCCTCCTGAACAGGGTCAACACTGGCGCGCCCCGACACGGAGCACGCCACGGCGTGAGGTCAGGAGACGCCTGGCGGGGCGCGCGCCAGCGCGACGGGCAACTGCGGAAACTGCCAGGCCAGATCGCTCCAGCCAGGCACGGCGTGACCGGGCTGCATGGCCGCAACAGCTTCCGATGCCACGGGCGGCAAGGCCACGGACGAACCATGAAAGCTGCACCAGGGACAATGCAACGACATGTCGGCCATGGGCATGTCGGGGTCCATGGCCTGGTCCGCCGAAGCGTCTGGACCCTCGGCCTTGAGCCAGACCATGCCGCTGGCGCTGCACACTTCGATCCACTGCCCCTCGTCGGCGGCCGCGACCCACGCGTGTGCGACCGCAGGAGCGAGCGCGCCCAGCACCATCGCCAGCATGGCAAGCCATGCAGCAACTCGGCGGTGAACGCGGTAAAAAGACATCCCGCCAGTTTATCAGCGAGCGGTCAACTGCGCGACCCACCCCGGCGGTTGCCGCACACTACCATCACATCCCAGAAGATTCACCCTCACCAACAGGAGACCCACATGCTCAAACTCTGCGGCTTTTCGGCCAGCAACTACTACAACAAAGTCAAACTCGCCCTGCTGGAAAAAGGCGTGGCGTTTGAAGAGGAACTGGCGTGGGTGGGGGAGACCGACCCGGTGGCGAGCCCGCTGGGCAAGGTGCCGTACTTCAAGACCGACGCAGGCCCGATCAGCGAATCGACCGTGATGCTGGAGTACGTGGAAGCCCAGTATCCCACACCCGCCCTGCTGCCGGCCAATGCTTTCCAGGCCGCCAAGGCACGTGAACTCGTGCGCTACATCGAGCTCCACCTGGAACTGGTGGCGCGCAACCTGTATCCGGAGGCCTTCTTTGGCGGGAAAGTGAGCGATTCAGCCAAGGAAAAAGTGGGCCAGCAACTGGAGAAGAACGTCGCCGCCTTTGCCAAGCTGACGCGCTTTGATCCTTTCATCGCCGGCGACACCTTTACCCTGGCCGACTGCGCAGCGGCGGTGCATCTGCCCCTGGTCTCGGCCGCGACCAAGGTCATCTACGGACGGGACTTCCTGGCCGACCTTCCCGTGCGTGACTACCTGAAACGGGTGGGCGAACGGCCGGCCGTGATACAGGTCAACGCCGACCGCAAGACCAACACCGAACTGATGATGCAGCGCGCCAAGGACGCTGCTGCTGCCGCCAAAGCCTGAACCAATGGCGCCGGGTGTGCCCTGTTGCGGCTGGCTTCTGTTGCCAGCGCGAACAGACCGCAGCCCGGCGCCCCACAACGGGGAGCGCACGAATGGCCAGTTTCCATCCCACTGGGTGGTTTGAAGCCTGCAAGGCGTATGCGCTGCGCACCAGCCTGCGCGGCTTGCTCAAACCGGTTTTCAATCCCCGCTTTTCCATCCCTTTTCAGCGGCGCTGGCTGTCGCTGATCGCCAAAACCACCCTGGTGCCGGGCGGCGTGGACTTTGAGGCGAGCACCGTGGGCGGTGTCGACGGGGAGTGGCTGCGCCGCGCACACGGCACGGCCGTGCACCCGGGCACCATCCTCTACCTGCACGGCGGCGCCTACTGCGTGGGCTCGCCCGCCACCCACCGCTCGCTCACCGCCCGTCTGGCCAAATTCACGGATCTGCCGGTTTTCGCACTCGACTATCGGCTCGCCCCCGAACACCCCTTCCCAGCCGCCCTGGACGACGCCCTGGCGGCCTTTCGGGCCTTGCACCAGCAAGGCCCTGTGGTCATCGCGGGCGACTCGGCCGGTGGCGGGCTGGCTTTGGCCACGGCACTGGCGCTGCGCGACGCAGGAGACCCCGCGCCAGCCGCCCTGCTCCTGCTCTCCCCTTGGGGCGACATGGTGATGCCCTCGCCGCCGCCACCGCCCGTGCCGGGCGAAGCCATGCTGAGCCCGGCCTGGGCCGAGGCTTGCGCCGACCACTACCTGCATGGGGCCAACCCCGGACAGGCGCTGACCTCCCCGCTGCGCGCCGATCTGCGGAACCTGCCGCCCACGCTGATCCAGGCCGGCACCGACGAAATGCTGCACCCACAGGCCGTGGATCTGCACGCGGCTCTTGAGGCTGCTGGCGTGCCCAGCACCCTGGACGTCACACAACACCGCTGGCACGTCTTTCAGCTCCACGGCGGGGTGCTGGCCAGCGCTGACGCTGCCATCCAGCGCCTCACCCGGTTTGCACTGGCAGCGGTTCAGGCCGCGCAAAAACCCAGGCACAGCGAACACGACGTGGTGATCATGGGCGCAGGCATGTCGGGTCTCTGCATGGCCATCGCGTTGCAGCGCGCTGGCCAGCACAACTTCGTCATCCTCGAAAAACAACCGGGTCTGGGTGGTACCTGGTGGGACAACATCTACCCCGGTGCCCACGTGGACGTGCCCGCTCCCGCCTATTCGTTTTCATTCGCCCCCAACCCCCACTGGACACGCCGCTTCGCCAGCGCCCCTGAAATCCAGCGCTACCAGCAGGCTCTGGCCGAGCGCCACGGCCTGCTCGCCCACCTGCGGCTGAACACCCGCCTCATCGACGCACACTTCGATGAAACCAGCGGCCACTGGCATTTCCAGACCGAAGAGGGCGGCACCCTGCGCTCACGCTTCTTCGTCTGCAGCACAGGCCCGCTCAACCAGCCCCGCTGGCCCGACATCCCCGGCCTGGAACGCTTCCAGGGCGAGCGCCTGCATTCCGCGCGCTGGGATGCCGGTGCCAACCTCGCGGGGCGACGCGTGGCCGTGATCGGCACCGGCTCCACCGCCTCGCAGCTCATCCCGCCCATCGCTGAAGCCGCTGGTCATCTGATGGTGTTTCAACGCACCGCCAACTGGGTCATGCCCCGTCTGGACCGCCGCTACAACGCCGTGGATCGAACGCTGGCCCGCTTCCCCCCTTATGCCGCCGCCGTGCGCTGGAGCTGGACGCAGGTGCTGGAATGGGGGCGCCGGGGGTTTGACGAAGGCACGCTGGCCCGCCAGGGCATGCTCAAAACCGCTGCGGTCCATCGCCGGCGCCAGATCGCCGATCCGGCCTTGCGGGAACAGCTCACCCCCAGCTATCCGCTGGGCTGCAAACGCATCATCTATTCCAACGACTTTTACCCCGCCCTGTGCCGACCGAATGTTGAGCTGATCACCACGGCCGTTGAACGCGTCACCACCCGGGGTATCGTCACCGCCGACGGGCAGGAGCGCCCGGTGGACGTGCTGGTGTGCGCCACCGGCTTTGATGCCGTGCACTTGCTGTCGGGCGTGAACATCACCGGGCTGGGCGGCCAGACGCTGCAACAAGCCTGGCGCGCCGGCCCGGCGGCCTACCATGGCGTGAGCGTGGCGGGTTTTCCCAATCTGTTCCTCCTGCTCGGGCCCAACACGGCCACGGGTCACACCTCCACCCTGCTCTACATCGAGCCCGAGGTGCAGCATGCCATCGCCTGCATGCAGGCGGTGCGCCAGGGCGAGCACCGCTGGATCACCGTGAAAACCGAGATCCAGGCGGCCCACAACGCCGCGCTGCAAGCCCGCCTGGGCGGTTCGGTCTGGGCCCAGTGCCGCAGCTGGTACCGCATGGAGGGCGGGCGCATCGTGGCCTTGTTCCCGGGCTTCACCCGCGAATACGTGAGTGCCGTGCGCAAGCCAGACATGAATCACTACCACCTGACCTGAATCAAAGGCAGGCTGGCTGCGTGGCTGCCACCGCTCCGGCTTTCGGCGTACAGTGAAAGCGAGGTCTTCATTCGTTCGACGACCTGCTTTTGCATGGACTGGGGTACCGCATGGAATTCAAGGACTACTACAAGATCATGGGTGTGGAGCGCAGCGCTTCGCAGGACGAGCTCAAGCGCGCGCACCGCAAGCTGGCCCGCAAATACCACCCGGACGTGAGCAAGGAGGCGAACGCCGAAGAACGCTTCAAAGAACTGGGCGAAGCCTACGAAGTGCTCAAGGACCCGGAAAAGCGCGCGGCCTACGACCGGCTGGGTGCCGGCTGGAAAAGTGGCCAGGACTTCCGGCCACCGCCCGACTGGAACACCGGCTTCGAGACCAGCGGCAGCGGATTCGATGGCCAGGGTGCGGGCGACCACAGCGACTTCTTTGAATCCCTGTTCCGCCAGGCCCGCGCCAGCCAGGCCAGCGGTGGGGGAGGCGCTTACCGCGACCAAAGCTTCCACGCGAAAGGACAGGACAGCCACGCCCAGATCCAGATCACCCTGGAAGAGGCCTACCACGGGGGCTCCCGCAAAGTCACCCTGCAGATGCCCGCCATGGACGCCCAGGGTCATCTGGTCATGCGCGAGCACCCCATCGAATTCACCATCCCACGCGGTGTCCGAGCGGGCCAGCGCATCCGGCTCGCCGGTCAGGGTGGCCCCGGCATGGGCCAGGGACAGGCCGGCGACCTGTACCTGGAAGTGGCGTTTCAACCCCACAAACACTACCGTGTGGACAAACACGATGTCTACCTGGATCTGCCGGTCGCCCCCTGGGAGGCCGCGCTGGGCGCCACCATCGAGGTCCCCACCCCGAGCGGCCCCGTTGCACTGACGGTGCCAGCGGGTTCCAGCGAGGGGCGCAAGCTGCGCCTCAAAGGACGCGGCATTCCCGCCAGAACACCGGGCGATTTCTACTTTGTCCTCAAGATCGCCTTGCCGCCGGCCAACACGGAAGCCGCGAAGACCTTGTACAAGAACATGGCCAGCGAATTTCCTTCGTTCAATCCGAGAGCACCACTGGGAGCCACGTCATGAACACCCCCCGACGAGCCACCACGCCCACCCCAGCCGAACAGCACCCGGATCTCTCGCTCGAGGATCTCTGTCGCGCCTGCGCCGTGCACAGTGAATTCATCCTGGACCTGCTCGAAGAGGGCGTGATCGAACCCACGGCGGGACAGGCCCCCGAGAACTGGCGTTTCACGGCCGTTCAGGTGCACCATGTTTCAGTGGCCTGGCGGCTGCAGCGCGACCTCGGCGTCAACCTGCCCGGGGCTGCCGTGGTGCTGCAATTGCTGGAGGAACTCGAAACGCTGCGGGCCCACCTGGCAGCGCAGTCTCACGTGTCGGAGAACGCGGACTGAGCGACCAGGATTCAAACGAAACGCCTCACGCCTTGAGCATCTCTCCAATCGTGGCCCGCACGCCCTGCGCCCAGCGCCGCCGATCCCGTCCCTGGGCCCGCTGCGGCGTGCCATAACACACCACCGCCTGCACGTCGGCGGCCCTGACAGTGGCCCACATGGATGCCACCAGCGTGGTGTCACCCACATAGACGGGGGCTGGATGGCGTGTTGAAGTGCCCGCCTGGCGATAGCCCAGCGCCACCGGCAGCACGGGCGCCTCGGCCGCGATCGCCGCTTGAAACAGATTGGCGTGAAACGGCAACAAGGTGGCGCCATCGCCGGTGGTGCCCTCTGGAAAAATGGCAATCAGGTCCTCAGCCTGGAGGTGCTCTGCGACATGGTGCACCACCCGCATGGCATCGCGCCGGTTTTCGCGCTCGATGTACAGCGTGCCCGCGCCGGTGATGAGGCTGCCCAGCAGCGGCCAGTGCTTGACGTCCGCCTTGGAAACGAACCGCGCAGGTTGTGCCGCATTCATCACCAGGATGTCCAGCCAGGACACGTGGTTGGCCACCATGAGCGCAGGGCCCTGCGCTGGGACATCGCCCTGGACCACCAGGTCCACGCCCAGAATGCGCAGCACCTCGAGCGACCACTCACGCACCTTCACCGAGCGCTGGGCTGCGGTCAGCCCGTCGAATCGCGTCCGGATGATCCACAGGCCTTTCACCACATGCACGATGGCCAGCAGCAGGCGCCAGACCACCGCCAGCGCGGGGCGTTGTTGGCTCATGCAGCCGCAGCGCGAGCCTCGAAGGCCACATAGCCGCCCACCAGGGTCGAGCGCACGGCCACGGGCAGCTCATGCCCGCCAAATGGCGTGTGTTTGCCCTGGCTGCGCAACGCTGCCGGCTCGATGCGCCAACTGTGGGTCGCGTCAAAAATGCAAAGATCGGCCTGCCCACCCACGCTCAACTGACCCACGCTGTGCTGCAAAGTCCCCAGGCTGCTGCCGAGCACTGATTGGGGACCGCTGGTCAACACGGACAGGGCCTGCATCAAGCCCAGCCCCTCCTGCTGCGCCCATTTGGCCGACAGGCCCAACAGCAGCTCCACCGCCGTGGCCCCCGGCTCGGCCTCCGCAAACGGCAAGATCTTGGCGTCGGCCGATACCGGGTTGTGATCCGACACCAGTGCGTCGATGCTGCCGTCGGCGAGTCCGGCGCGCAGGGCGTCGCGGTCCTGCTGCTGGCGAACCGGCGGCTGCAGTCGCAAACGGCTGTCGTAGTAGCCAATGTCCACATCGGTCAGGTGCAGGTTGTGCACACTCACATCACAGGTCACCGGCAGACCATCGGCCTTGGCCTGTCGCACCAGCGCCAGGCCCGCCGCGCTGCGCAGCCAGGGCAAACACACGCCTTTTGGAGGGCACGAACTGCCCGTGGCGGTGCGTGCGACCCTGGTCGGCGGCTATGTGGCCTT
>JBFHEQ010000011.1:0-18120 GCA_041584075.1 Hydrogenophaga sp. | reverse complement strand
TCGGTGCCCTCTGCCACGCCGGCCTTCTTCAGCAACTCTTTGGCCTTCTCAGGATTGAAGGGCGCGTTCTTCAGCGCGGGGTTGTAAGACCACAGCGAAGCCGGGAACGGGTTGGCCGCCTCCTGGCCCTGGCCTTGGTACACCGCTTCCAGAATCGCCTTGCGGTTGATGGCCATGTCGAGCGCTTGGCGCACTTCGGGCTTGGCCAACAGCGGTTTTTCCATGTTGTACGACAGGTAACCGATGTTGAAGCCGGGCGCGCTGTCGACCTTCAAGGCCGGGTCGGCCTTCATGGCAGCGATGTCCTGTGGCTTGGGGTAGGCCATGATGTGGCACTCGCCGGCCTTCATCTTCTGGAAGCGCACCGACGCGTCGGTGGTGATGGCGAAAATCAGGTTGTCGACCAGCACGTTTTTGGCGTTCCAGTAATCCTTGTGCTTGACGTAGCGGATCTGCGCGTCTTTCTGGTAACGGCGCAGCACGAACGGCCCCGTGCCCACCGGCTGCTGGTTGATCATGGATGCCTGACCCGCAGCCATCAGTTTGTCCGCATGTTCTTGCGACAAGATGGAGGCAAACGGCATGGCCAGCTTGATCAGCAGGTCGGGGTCTGCCTTTTTCAGGGTCAAGACCAGGGTGAGCGGATCGGTCTTGGTCACCGATGCCACATTGCTGTCCAGGCCCACGTCGGAAGCATAGGGAAACTCAGCGGGATAGGCCTTGTTGAAAGGGTGGTTCTTGTCCACCAGGCGCCCGATGGTGAAGATCGCATCGTCGGCATTGAAGTCGCGCGAAGGCTTGAAGCTGTCGGTGGTGTGGAACTTCACACCTTTGCGCAGCTTGAAGGTGTAGGTCAGTCCGTCGGCCGAATTCGACCAGGACTCTGCCAGGCTCGGCTCGATGTCGGTGGTCCCAGCCTTGAAGCCGATCAGGCGGTTGAACATGGCGTGACCCGACGCATCAAACGTGGTGCCTCCGGTGTACTGGGCATTGTCGAAACCTTCGGGGCTGGCTTCGGAACAGTAGATCAACGTGCCAGCGGCCTGTGCGCTCACGGCGGCAGCCGTCAGCCCCAAAGCCACGATCAGTTTATTCAGCTTGAACATGCAGGATCCTATAAACAAGAAAGGGGGAATGTACTTCCCCGACATGGGTGATTGACAGAGTCGCGCATCCGGCGCGGATGCCACCGGCCAGCCGGAAGGCACCCCGCATCCCCTGAACGCCGGACACAGGCTTCTGTCAACTTTTTGATTTACCAATACCATTTTTTGATATTGATATGGTCAAATCATTGCACAAGTTTATACACCGACGGATAGGGTAATCCCGTGAGCCTGACTTGACCATGATCAAGCCCATGCAAGAATGATGCACAGTTGCGCCGCGGCACTTCACGCCCGGGTTTGCCTGCGATGGCGCAAGCGTTCACCCCCTCGGGCTAGCGGCTGCAAACCCATCGATCCCGACCCGATGCAGCCGCATGAAAGAAACCCCGTCACAGCCCCCTTCGCCCTGCATGCGCACTGCAGTGGGGCATTCCATGCCGCATGGCTCGCGGCAGCGACCCTGGCCGGCACCTCACAGTCTGTAACTTTTTTCCAGAATGATATGAAGCGCAGTCACAACGATCCCTCGTTCATCGATGAACTGAAGCGTCGGCTGGAAAGCGCAGACAACCCGGTCAACCTCACCAAGCTGGAACGCCGCATCGCCGCCTACCTGAGCGCCAATCCCAACGCACTCGCCGTGGACAACAGCGCCGCCCTGGCCAGGCGGGCTCACGTCAGCCCCATGACGGTGACACGGTTCTTCAAGAAAGTCGGTTTTGACAGCGCGGCCGACGCCAAGGACATGGCCAAACGCCAACCCTACGAAGCCAGCCCTGAAGCGGTGGGTATCCGCTTCGAAACCTTCATGCGCACGCCGGGCCGACACGACCAGGACACCCAGCTGGCCCACGCCACCGCGGCCATGCGCAAGGCGGTGGACCTCCGATCACAACCCCTGTGGAAACACATCGTCGAAAGAGTGGCTCGCGCGGACAGCGTTTATGCGGCGGGCTTTCAGACCATGCGCTACCTGGCCAACGGACTGATTCAAAGGCTCAACTACATCCGTCCCAACGCCTTTGAACTGGACGGGATCGACGGCACCTACGCCCAGCTGCTGACCAACCCACGGCCGGACAAGCTGTTGATCATCATCGACACCTTTCGGTATGGCCGCAACGGACCCAGGCTGGCCCAGGCCGCACAGGAACAGGGCACCGAGGTGGTGGTTTTTTGCGACGAGCTGTGCGACTGGGCCAGCGCCATCACCCCCCATGTCGTCGCCCTGCCCATGGAGCCCGACCTGTTCCTCTGGCCCAGCACCGCCCTGCACTTCAGCCTGAATCTGCTGGTGCAGGACGTCATCGACGAGCTCGGTGACAGCGTCACTGCCCATTTGAAGCAACTCTCCAAAGCGCAAGACACGTTTGGTCATTACGCCAAATAGTGCGCACCACTTTCTTCACCCGTTCACACACCTTCGACGCCATGTATTGGGAAGCCCACACCTGCCTGCCACTGCACCCCGAGGCCAGCTTCGACCCCCTGGAACACTACCGCGCATTGGGCGTTGATTACGTCAGCATCAATGTGGGCATGGACATGAACCCGCTGTCGCAGATCCTGCCGGTGATCGCGTCGTTTCGCGCACGGCTCGCAGGCGAACCGGCTCGCTACGTATTGCCTCGCCACGTCGCCGACATCGAATGCGCGAGCGCCCAGGGGCAACTGGCTGTCGGCTTCGACCTGGAAGGTGCCCTGCCCCTGCTCGAGCAGCCCGACATGGTCGCCCTCTTCCGCGATCTGGGTGTGCGCCAGATCCATTTCGCCTACAACCGCAACAACGCCGTGGCGGGTGGCTGCCACGACAGCCCGCAAGGCCTGACCGCGCTGGGGCTGCGCATGGTGGCCGCTGTGAACGACGCCGGCGTTTTGATGGACTGCGCCCACACCGAACGCCGCAGCTCGCTGGACATCATGGCCTGCTCTCGCCACCCCGTGGTGTTCAGCCACGCCAACCCGCACGCCCTTGCTGCGCACGGTCGCAACATCAACGATGAACAGATCCGGGCCTGCGCGGCCACCGGCGGTGTGGTGTGCATATCGGGCGTGTCGCCGTTTCTGGGCGTTGATCAACCCGGCGCAAACGATGTCGCTCAGCATGTCGCCTATGTCGCCGACCTGGTGGGTGCCGAGCACGTGGGCGTGGGCCTGGACATCGGGTTTTCACAACCCGACCTGGACGACGACCCTCCCCCACCCTTTGAGCCAGCCCACTGGTGGCCGGCATCCGCTGGCTACGGCCGGGGCATTCGGGGGATCAGCTACACACCCATTGACACCTGGTCCCGCCTGCCCTCGGCCTTGAAGAACCTGGGCATGAACGAGACCGACATCCAGGGTGTGATGGGCCGCAACATGGCGCGCGTGGCGCGCCATGTGTGGGGCGGATAACCCCGCACAGCGCCCAAGGCGTCAGGCCAGCTGACGCAACTCCCGCAAAGCCACCGACACGGGCGCCAGATCGGCTGCCTCGCCGGCGATGCTTTCACGCATGGTGTTCACTCGCTCGATGGCCTTGGCATGGCGTTCCTCCCATTGCTCGACCGTCTGCTGCTCGCCCAGCAACCACTGCACGATCTGGCTGGCAATGGAATACACGTCGTCCCGCGCACTGGCTCTGGCCTGGGTTTGCCACAGCGTCTCCGTCGGCAACTGGGCGATAAGGCCGCGCCACAGTCCCAGATCCAGCGCATGGTCCACACCAAAGTAGGTGCGAGCGGCTTTCTCCAGCGAGCTGCTGGACTTGGCGGCCACGTCCACCAGATCCAGCACGGGATACAAGTGGTCCAGCACGGTGAGGTCTTCGGCCAGTTGGGCATCCACACCCGCCTCCACCAGCTTGGCACTGGCAGCTTGCCACTCTTCACGGAACTCGGCCGGCAACCATTGGTCGATGTGGGCACGCAACTGCGCTGCGGCCGGCTGGTACAAGGCAATCATGCTGGGCAGATCCCCCTGCCCCCGGTGGCGCAACATCCAGCGGCTGGCGCGCTGCGTCACTGCGCTGAGTTGCGACAGCAGGTTCAATTGCAGCGCCGTGGGCACCTTGCCATCGAGCTCGTCGATGCGGTCCCAGATGTTCTCCAGTCCAAACACCTCGCGGGCCAGGGTGTATGCGCTGACCACATCAGCGGCATTGCACGACGCTTCGTTGGCCAGAAAATTGACGAAGGTAGCCCCCATGCGGTTGACCACGGCATTGGTCACACTGGTGGCGATGATCTCCCGCTTCAGCGCGTGTTTGGCGACGAATTCGGGGTACTCCTGGTTGAGCACCTGCGGGAAATAAGTCTGCAAGACTTTGGCGTAAAACGGATCGTCAGGCAACGCACTGGCGCACAGCTCGTCAAACAGGTTGAGCTTGGCATAGGCCATGAGCACCGCATTTTCCGGGCGCGTCAGTCCCTTGCCTTCACGCTTGCGCCTGACCATCTCTTCGTCGGTGGGCAGGTACTCGATGCCCCGCTTGAGCAGGCCGATGCTCTCCAGCCAGCGCATGAGTGTTTTCTGTCCTTCCAGCAAGTACACGGGTCGTGCCGCAGCCAATTCAATCTGCTGGCTCTGGTAGTAGTTGTCCTGCAGCACCAGCAGGCCCACCTCGTCGGTCATGCTGGCCAGCAACTGGTTGCGCTCTTCCAATGTCAGCGCGCCACTTTCCTGCACCGCACCCACCAGGATCTTGATGTTCACTTCATGGTCGGAGCAATCCACGCCCGCCGAGTTGTCGATGGCATCGGTGTAGATCAGGCCACCGGCCTGGGCAAATTCAATGCGTCCGTTTTGCGTCGCACCCAGGTTGCCGCCTTCGCCCAGCACCTTGCAGCGCAACTCGTTGCCGTTGACGCGGAAGGCATCACCCGCCTTGTCCCCGGCCTGCGCATGGCTTTCAAAACTGGCCTTGACATAGGTTCCGATACCGCCGTTGTACAGCAGGTCCACGGGTGCTTTCAGGATGGTGTTGAGCAATTCGTTGGGCGCCATGGCCTTGGCATCGGTCCCCAGGACTGCTCTCGCCTGAACACTCAATGGAATCGACTTGGCGCTGCGCGGGAAGACGCCACCGCCCTCGCTGATCAGGTTCTTGTCGTAATCGGCCCAGCTGGAACGTGGCAAGTTGAACAAGCGCTGGCGCTCGGCAAAACTGATTGCCACATCAGGTGACGGGTCGATGAACACGTGGCGGTGGTCAAAGGCCACCACCAGTTTGATCTGCTCGGACAACAACATGCCGTTGCCAAACACATCGCCCGACATGTCGCCGATACCGGCCACGGTGAAGGGCTCATTCTGCGTGTCCACGCCCAGCCCCCGGAAGTGCCGCTTGACCGACTCCCAGGCGCCACGGGCCGTGATGCCCATCTTCTTGTGGTCGTAACCCACCGAGCCACCCGAAGCAAACGCATCGCCCAGCCAGAAACCATAGGCCTCGCTCACGCTGTTGGCGATATCACTGAAAGTCGCCGTGCCCTTGTCGGCCGCCACCACCAGATACGGGTCGTCTTCGTCGTGTCGAACCACATGCACCGGCGGCACGACCTGGCCCTTGACCACGTTGTCCGTGACATCCAGCAGCCCGCTCAGGAACATCTTGTAGCAGGCGACCCCTTCGGCCAGGAAGGCCTCGCGGTCGCTGGCCGCCGGCGCCTTCTTCAAGACAAAGCCCCCCTTGGAGCCCACCGGCACAATCACCGTGTTCTTGACTTGCTGGGCCTTCACCAGGCCGAGAATCTCGGTGCGGAAATCCTCGCGGCGATCCGACCAGCGCAGGCCGCCGCGGGCGACCTTGCCACCGCGCAGGTGCACCCCCTCCACCCGGGGCGAATACACCCAGATTTCAAACATCGGACGCGGCTCGGGCACATTGGGGATCTCGCGGGGCTTGAGCTTGAAGCTCATGTAGTCTCTGCCCACCTGGTAAGCATTCGTGCGCACGGTCGCACCGATGGTGACCACAAACTGGCGCAAGACCCGGTCCTGTTCCAGGCTGGCCACATCCGAAAGCTGGTCTTCGATGACCTGCTCCTGGGCAGCGATGGCCTTCTCGCGACCCGACTCGCGCGCGGGGTCAAACCGGATGGCAAACAGGGTCGCCAGGTTTTGCGCGATGGCCGGGTTGCTGTTGAGCGTGTCCTCGATGTAACTCTGGCTGAAAGCAAAACCGAGCTGCTTGAAGTAGCGTGTGTAGGCGCGCAGCACAGCGATGTCACGCGCGCCCATCTCGGTGGACAACACCAGCCGGTTGAGCGCATCACACTCCACCTCCTGCCGCCACACCGCCTGAAACAGGGCTTCAAAACGGGGCTTCAGACGGTCCAGATCCACGGGCTGCCCAAACTGCAGACCCCAGTCGTGCAGCCAACGCGGCTCCTCCTGGCCCTCCGGCATTTTCACCAGATAAGGATGCTCGTCCAGCACCCGTACGCCCATCGATTCCATCACCGGCAAGGCGTCGGACAAGATCACCTTTTGCATCGCATAGGTCTTGAAATGGGGCTGCTCCCCGCGCGCATACAACTGGAGCGCCATCGGCTGTTCGGCGCTGAGGCTGTGCATCACGGCCGCATCTTTGGCCGCCACTTCGGCCGAAAAATCTTCGCGGTACGCCGACGGGAAACCCGACGCAATGGCGCTGAGCTGGCGCGCCCTGTCCACCCCTTGCCCCATCAAGGCCGCCTGCACACCATCTTCCCAGCGCTTGCAAGCCTGGGCCACCTGGGCCTCAAGCTCGGTCATGTCGACCTGGTCCTTCAAGCGATCCTGCGAGCGGACAATGTAGTGGATGCGCGCCAGCGTGCTGTCCGTCAGCATGGGCGTGAATTCCACCGTCTCTGCCGCAAACGCCTGCTTGAACATCTGCCCCAGTTTCACACGCAGCTCGGTGGTGTACAGGTCGCGGGGAACATACACCAGCACCGACGCCACGCGCCCGAAAGGGCCTCGACGCAGGAAAAGACGCACGCGCTGACGCTCTTGCAGACGCAGGATGCCGATCGCATGCTGCGCCAGTGTGGCCTCGTCGATCTGCAAGATCTCGTCGCGGGGGTACGTCTCCAGAATCGCCTGCAAGGCCTTGTGCGCATGGCTGCCCCGAACCACACCAGCCTGGGCATTCACATGCGCCACATGTTGCCGCACCACGGGAATGCTCTCCACCAGGGCCGCGTAGGCCGCCGAAGTGTACAAACCGAGGAAACGCGATTCACCGACCACTTTCCCGGTCGCGTCCAGACGCTTGACGCTGATGGTGTCGAGCCACGTCGGGCGGTGAACGCTGGAGCGCCGGGTGGCCTTGGCACAGAAAAGCCACCGTGGATCACTCATGAAGGGCGCAGCGTTCTGCTCCGGGAGCTCCTGAAACCCGGGGTTCTTCAAGATCCCCAGTGCCGTGCCGGGCACCTTGCTCAACTGGCCCCCTTCCACGGTGAAATCCTGCGCGCCCAGAAAGGTGAAATGACCTTGCTCCAGCCATGTGAGAAAAGCTTTGGATTCGGCGGCCTCGGCTCCATCCAGCGCCGTGAAGCCTGCACTGAGCAATTGAACCCGGGACAGCATGGCGCGCCAGTCCTGGACCGCACAACGCACATCCAGCAAGGTGCTCTCGATCGCGCGGCACAGGGCCTCACCATCCGGATCGCTCGCCAGGCGGGTGCACTCCACCAAAATGCAGGAAACCACCGCCCCATTGTTTCCAGGCTGCGCGCTGCTGGCCGCACTCTCCACCCCTGCAATCTTGCCGGCGTCATCGCGCGTCACCCGCATCAGGGGGTGGACGATCCAGTGAACCGTGCGGCCGCTCTGGTTCACCGCGATGCTGACCGAGTCCACCAGGAATGCCATGTCCGGGTGCACGATCTGCACCACCGTGGTGCCTTCAGCCAGCGCATCCGACGCCTTCAGCACTTCAACGCGCACCTCACCCGCCTTGGAGTCTTGCACCAGAGACCAATGCGCTTTCGCCATGGCCGCGAGGGCACCGGGATCGCGCTGGTTCAGCTCTTCGGGATCGGCATCGGCAAAATACAGGGCCTGAAAGAGGGCATTCATAGGCTTTTTGGGCATAAAAGAAGGGGGTTGTTGCTCAGCGTAGCGCGATTCTAGGATCGGCGCATCCTGAAAAACGGCCCCATACTTTTTTGCATAGGGTCATTCCATGACCTTATGTGTTTTTTGCATAGCCATGCCAAGGACAGAAAATGGGAGACTCCACCCCTGGCATCGGCCCCATCCAGCTGGTCCGCTTTTTCGCAGGACCGCCTCCGTCGCATGTAATTTTGCGCGGACGAACGGTGGTCAAATGGCTATTGCAAAGTCGCCTTGAGGCCAGGCAACACAGGCAACGCCACAACATCGATGCCCTCTTCGATCAGCTCCTGGGCGACATCGGGGGTGGTCTGACCCCGGATGTTTCGGGGCGCAATGTCGCCATGGTGCATGCCCCGCGCCTCGTCTGCAAATCGCTCGCCAACATCTTCGGTCTTGGCCAGCAGATCGCGCATGGCCTCAACCAGACGACCCTGGCGCTCGGTGTCCACCGGGCTGTCAACGATTTCTCGCCCACCGGTCCTGTCGTTCCCGGCATCAGACACTTGTGCTGAAGGCGAAGTCATCGGCTCTCGCCCACCTTTGAGGTTGAGTCTGGGCGCGGACAACAGCTTGTGAATCGATGCGTCGCCACAGAGAGGACAGGTCAGCAACCGCCGCTCTTGCTGGTCGGCGTAGTCGGCTTCCGACGCAAACCAGCCCTCAAAGCTGTGGCGCAGACTGCACTGAAGGTTCAACACCTTCATGACCAGTCCAGAGCGGCAGGCCTGTGCACCGCCTGCCATTCCAGCGCCCACTTCCCGCTCAGCACGTTCTGCAGCCAGAGCATGCCCACCAGGGTTTTGCCATCGATGATGGTCCCGTCCCGGCACCAGCCCATCACCTGGTCGGGTGGTGCGGTGAACACATCGAGAAACTCGCCGTCGTCCAGGTGCCGATCACCCAGCGTCAGCCCACGGGCAAACCAGATGCCAATGCGCTCGTCCGAATAGGCGATGGTGGGAGCCAGTTGCCCGGCATAGGCCCATTCGCGGGCCGAGTAGCCCGTTTCTTCGCGCAGTTCCCGCTGAGCACAGGCCAGGCCGCCCTCTCCGGTGTCCAGCTTGCCGGCAGGAAACTCGGTGATCACCGCCTGCATGGGGTGGCGGTATTGGCGCTCCAGCACCACCTGACCATCGTCCAGCAAAGCGATCACCATCACCGCACCGGGATGCAATACAAACTCCCGGGTAGCCTCCCGGCCTGACGGCAGGCGCACAGTGTCGCGAACGACCTGCAGGAAACTGCCCCGAAGCACCTGGGCACGGGACACAGAGGTCTCGCGCAGATGATGATCGTCGTCGCTCATGACCAGGCGCTCAGCCCTTGCGCTTGAACAGGTAACGGTAGACAAAACCCGGGAAAGCCAGCGTCAGGAACAAGGCCCCGGTCGTGGCATAAAACTCCCAGCCCTGTGGGTAGATCTGGCCCGCCGACTGCTCCAGTGCCAGGCCGAGAGCGCCGACCAGGAAGTAAAAAACCACCAACTCCCCCACCCGCATCCATAAAGTCTTGGGTGAGCGCCAGGGAAAAATCGCGATCAAACGCTCATTGATAAAGGGCAGATTGGCGGCCAGAAGAGCCGCCAGCAGCACGAGGGCAACAGAGAAAGAATGGTTCATGGTCGGTGTGTGACCCGGTTCAGCCCGATGGGTTCACCACCGGACAGCCAGCCGATCAGCAGGGCTCAGCCCAGCAACGATGCAATCGCCTGAGCGCAGACAGCCATCAACCCACCGGGAACAATGCCCAGCACCAGCACCAGCGCACCGTTGACCGAGAGAACCGAACGCACTTCGAAGCCGGCCTCGATGGCCGCCGTCTGGGTGGGCGCATCAAAGTACATGACCTTGACCAGGCGGAGGTAATAGAACGCCCCCACCAGCGACATCATCACCGCAAACACGGCCAGACCGATGTACACCGGCTGCGAAGAAGCGAGCAAGGCCTGCAACACCGACAGCTTGGCATAGAAGCCTACCAGGGGTGGCACGCCGGCCAAGGAGAACATGCACACCGCCATCACGGCAGCGTACAGTGGGCTGCGCTGGTTGAGTCCGGCCAGATCCTTGATCTCTTCCGACTCGAAGCCGTTGCGCGACAGCAGCAGGATCACGCCAAACGTGGCGAGCGTGGTCAGCACATAGGTGACGACGTAGAACATGGACGAGCTGTAGGCGTTGGCCATGTTGCTGCTGTCCAGACCATCGGCTGCGGCCACCACACCTGCGAGCAGGCCCAGCAACAGGAAGCCCATCTGTGAGATGGTGGAAAACGCCAACATGCGCTTCAGGTTGGTCTGGGCGATGGCGGCCAGGTTACCCACCAGCAACGACATCACCGACAGCACCGCCAGCATTTGCTGCCAGTCCACGGCCAACGGCGCCAGGCCTTCAACGAGCAAGCGGATCACGATGGCAAATGCCGCCAACTTGGGCGCGCCACCGATCATGAGCGTCACCACCGTGGGGGCTCCGTGGTACACATCGGGCACCCACATGTGGAACGGCACCACACCCAGCTTGAAGGCCAGACCGGCCACCACAAAAACCAGTCCCAGCACCAGCACCTGGCGCGAGCCTTTGAGGGTTTCTTCACCGCCTGCAATGGCCTGCATCACGCCCGACAGGTCGAGGGAACCGGTCGCACCGTAGACCATGGAAAGGCCATACAACAGGAAACCGCTCGCCAGCGCACCCAGCACGAAATACTTCATGGCTGCCTCGGTCGCGTTCAGGTCATCGCGGCGCAGGGCCACCAATGCGTAGCTCGACAGGGTCAGCAATTCCAGGCCCAGGTAAATCACCAGGAAGTTGTGACCGGAGATCATCACGAACATGCCCAGCAACGCGTACAGCGCCAGGGTATACATCTCGCTGCCACGCATCATGTCGCGGTGACCGGCGTAGGTGCGCCCGTACACCAGGGTCACCAGCATCGCCACGGCAGCAAAACACTTCAGCCAGTTGCCCATGGGGTCGCTGACGACCAGGCCACCGAAGCCCACGATGTCCATGCCAGAGCTGGCCCGCAGGGCAAGCATCACGGCCACGCCAGCCAGGGTGGCGAGGGTCAGGAAATGGGTCAGGCCGCGGGCCGAAGTTTTGGCACCGAGTCCCACCAGCGCGATCACGCAGGAGGCCACCAGCAAAAAGATTTCAGGGTAGGCCGAAACCAAGCTGAAGTTGTCAGTCATATGAACGTTCTCTTGATATCTTGCGCTGCACTCAGTTCAGCTTGGAAATGGCCACGTGGCGCAACAGTTCAGCCACCGAAGCGTCCATCACATCGGTGAACGGCTTGGGGTGAACACCCATGTAAAGCACCGCAATGCCCAACACAGCCATGATCAGGAATTCGCGGCCGCCAATGTCCTTGAGCGCCTTCACGTTGTCGTTTCCGGGCGCACCCAGGTACACGCGCTTGAACATCCAGAGCGAATAGGCCGCACCAAAGATCAGGGCCGAGGCCGCGGCTGCACCGATCCAGAAGTTGGCTTTCACAGCTGCGAGGATGACCATCCACTCACCCACGAAACCGGCCGTACCGGGCAAACCGGCATTGGCCATGGTGAACAGCAGCGCAAAGGCGGCAAACTTGGGCATGGTGTTGACCACGCCACCGTAGTCGGCGATGTTGCGCGAATGCACGCGGTCATACAGCACGCCAATCGCCAGGAACATCGCGGCCGAGACAAAACCGTGGGAAACCATCTGCACGATGCCACCGGCCATGCCCAGATCGCTGAAGACAAAGAAGCCCAGGGTCACAAAACCCATGTGTGCCACCGACGAGTAAGCCACCAGCTTCTTCATGTCGGTCTGCACCATCGCCACCAGACCCACATAGATCACGGCCACCAACGACAGTGCAATCATCAGCCAGGCCCATTCGTGTGAAGCGTCGGGCAGGATAGGCAAAGAGAAGCGAAGGAAACCGTAGGCGCCCAGCTTCAGCATGATCGCGGCCAGCACGGCCGAGCCCCCAGTGGGTGCCTCAACGTGCACGTCGGGCAACCAGGTGTGCACCGGCCACATGGGCACCTTCACCGCAAAAGCCGCGAAGAAGGCAAAGAACAGATAGGTTTGCGCCGAGGCGCTCAACGGCATCTTGTGCCAGACGGCCAGCTCGAAACTGCCGCCGGCCTGTGTGTAGAGGTAGATCAGCGCCACCAGCATGAGCAGCGAGCCCAGGAGGGTGTAGAGGAAAAACTTGAATGCCGCGTAGATCTTATTCGCACCACCCCAGATACCGATGATCAGGTACATCGGAATCAGCGTGGCTTCGAAGAACACGTAGAACAGCATGGCATCCAGCGAACTGAACACGCCAATCATCAGGCCCGACAGAATCAGGAACGCGCCCATGTACTGGTTCACACGCACGGTGATCACTTCCCAGCCGGCGATCACCACGATCACCGTGATGAAGGCGGTCAGCAAGACCAGCCACAAAGAGATCCCGTCCACGCCCAGGTGGTAGTTGATGTGGAAGCGCTCGATCCAGGGCGCGATTTCGGTGAACTGCATGGCAGCCGACCCGAGTTCGAAGCCGCTGTACAGCGGAATCGTCACGGCAAAGCTCACCAGCGCGCCCAACAGGGCCACCCACCGCACCGTGTTGGCGTGCGTATCCCGGCCAAAGGCCAACAATGCGACGCCAAAGAATACCGGCGTCCAGATCGCAAGGCTCAGCAAACCCATTTTTTTATTCTCCTAATCAGGCGAGCCAGACGAAATACGTCATGAACAGCAGGACACCCACGATCATCATCAAGGCGTAGTGGTAGAGGTAGCCACTCTGCATGCGACGAACCGCCGCAGAGAACATGCCCACCATCTTCCAGCTGGCATTGACCACGCCGCCCTCGATGACGCCCTGGTCACCGCCCTTCCAGAGACCTGTGCCCAACAGACGGGCGCCTCTTGCCAGCACGTTTTCGTTGAACCAGTCCAGGTAGTACTTGTTTTCAAGGATGTTGAGCAGGCCCAGCGATTTGAAGAACCGCTCGAGAGCGGCCGGAACCGCCGGGTTGATGAGGTACATGTACCAGGCCGCCACCGCGCCACCCAGGGCCAGCCAGAAGGGCAAGGTCGTGAAGCCGTGGATGGCCATGCTCACAGCACCATGGAACTCTTCAGCGAACGTCGCCATGGCCGGGTGGCTGGCGGCGTTGACCGTGATCGCGTCTTGGAGGAAAGCCCCGAACAGCATCGAGTCGATGGTCATGAAACCGATGACCACGGAAGGAATGGCCAGCAACACGAGGGGCACCGTCACCACCCAGGGCGTCTCGTGGGGCTTGCCACCACCATGGTGGTGGTGGTGGTCATCGTGGCCGTGGTGGGCATCGGGGTTTTGGTCAAAACGCTCTTTGCCGTGGAACACCAGAAAGTACAGGCGGAAGGAATAGAACGAAGTGACGAACACACCGGCCAGCACAGCAATGTGGGCCCAGTGCGCGGCAGGCAGGTTGCTGAAGTGCACGGCCTCGATGATGCTGTCCTTGGAATAGAAGCCCGAGAAAAACGGCGTGCCGATCAAGGCCAGCGTGCCGACCAGCGAGGTGATCCAGGTGATGGGCATGTACTTGCGCACGCCACCCATCCAGCGGATGTCCTGGTTGTGGTGCAGTCCCATGATGACCGAGCCGGCCGCCAGGAACAACAAGGCCTTGAAGAAAGCGTGCGTCATCAGGTGGAACACGGCCACCGAGTAGGCGGAGGCCCCCAGCGCCACCGTCATGTAGCCCAGTTGCGACAGCGTGGAGTACGCCACCACGCGCTTGATGTCGTTCTGAATGATGCCCAGGAAACCCATGAACAAGGCCGTGATGGCGCCGATGATCATGATGAAGTTGAGCGCGGTGTCCGACAGCTCGAACAGGGGCGACATGCGGGCGACCATGAAGATACCGGCCGTCACCATGGTGGCGGCGTGGATCAAAGCGGAAATGGGTGTTGGACCTTCCATGGAGTCGGGCAACCACACATGCAGCGGGAACTGGGCCGACTTGCCCATCGCACCAATGAACAGACAGATGCAGATCACGGTGATCAGCAGCCACTGCTCACCGCCGAAGGGGTTGGCGAACGTCAAAGCACCCAGTTGGCCGGCTTGCGCAAAGATCTCGGTGTAATTCAGCGTTCCGGCAAAGGCCACGATCAAACCGATGCCCAGGATGAAGCCGAAGTCGCCCACGCGGTTCACGAGGAAAGCCTTCATGTTGGCGAAAATGGCCGTGGGCTTGTTGAACCAGAAACCGATCAGCAGGTACGACACCAGGCCCACCGCCTCCCACCCGAAGAACAGCTGCAGCAGGTTGTTGCTCATCACCAGCATCAGCATGGAGAAGGTGAACAGGGAGATGTAGGCGAAGAAACGGTTGTAGCCGGCGTCTTCTTCCATGTAGCCGATGGTGTAGAGGTGCACCATCAGGGACACAAAGGTCACCACGCACATCATCATGGCGGTGAGGCCATCCACCATGAAGCCGATCTCCATCTTGAGATCGCCCACGGTCATCCACTCGTAGATGGTCTGGTTGAAACGGGCCCCGCCCATCACATCGACCAGCGTCATGGCCGAGAGGACGAAAGCAATCAAGACGCCCAGGATCGTCAAGGTGTGGGCGCCACGGCGTCCGATGACATTGCCACCGAACGTGGTGCCGAGAATGCCGGCCAGCAGCGAGCCGACCAGCGGGGCCAGCGGCACGGCCAGTAGGGTGCTTGCAGAAAGGGTTGTGCTCATGGTGTTGTTCTTGGCTGCGATCGCGCGACTCGGGGTCGGGCGGTCATCCCTTGAGGGTGTTGAGTTCTTCCACGCTGATCGATGCCCGGTTGCGGAACAACTGCACCAGAATGGCCAGACCGATGGCCGACTCGGCGGCCGCCACGGTCAGGATGAAAAACACGAAGACCTGTCCATGCATGTCACCCAGGAAATGGGAAAACGCCACGAAATTCATGTTCACGGCCAGGAGCATCAGCTCGATCGCCATCAACAACACGATGAGGTTCTTGCGGTTCAGGAAGATACCCACCACCGACAGTGCAAACAGCACGGCGCCGACGGACAGGAAATGCTGGAGTGTCAATCCACTGCTCATGTTGATTTCTCCTCTTCGGCCGGCGCAGGAGGCGCGGCTTTCTGCGTCGCTGCCATGGACACCACCACCAGACGGTCGGTGGAGCGAACGCGAACTTGTTCACCTGGATCGATGGCCTTGCTGTCTTTGCGCTTGCGCAAAGTCAATGCAATGGCCGCGACCATCGCCACGAGCAGAATGACCGCCGCGACTTCAACGGGATACAGGTACTGGCTGTAGAGCAAGCGACCCAGCTCTTTGGTGTTCGAATAGTCGGCGGGCAAGACCACCGCTGCGGGTGTCGTGATCGCCGGAAAGCCCACCCACAGCACGGCAATCAGCTCGGCGGCGACCAGCGCACCCAATGTCGCGGCCAGAGGGAAGTTCTGCCAGAAACCCCAACGGTCGTCGTCGAGGCGGACGTCGAGCATCATCACCACGAACAGGAACAGCACCATCACCGCGCCGAGGTACACCAGCACCAGGGTCCAGCCCAGGAACTCGGCCTTCAGCAACAGCCACAAGGCCGATGCTTGCGAAAACGACAGCATCAGGTAGAGCACCGCGTGCACGGGGTTGCGGGCGGTGACCACGCGGTAAGCCGCGAACAGCAACACCGTCGCAAACAGATAAAAAAAGCCGGTCTGGTAATCCATGGATGGTTTCTTCGGTCTTGGGTCGGTCCGGGGTCAGGAGGACATCAGCGGTAAGGCGCGTCAGCGGCCCTGGCCTTGGCAATCTCGGGCTCGTACCGGTCGCCCACAGCCAGCAACATCTCTTTGGTGAAGTAGAGGTCGCCGCGCTTTTCGCCGTGGTATTCCAGAATGTGGGTTTCCACGATCGCATCGACCGGGCAAGCCTCTTCGCAGAAGCCGCAAAAAATGCATTTGGTCAGGTCGATGTCGTAGCGGGTGGTGCGGCGCGATCCGTCGTCCTGGCGCTGACCCGCCTCGATGGTGATGGCCATGGCCGGGCAAACCGCCTCGCACAGCTTGCAGGCAATGCAGCGCTCTTCGCCGTTTTCGTACCGGCGCTGGGCATGCAAGCCACGGAAACGTGGGGACAAGGGTGTCTTTTCTTCGGGGAACTGCACCGTGACCTTACGGCGGAAGGTGTAGCGTCCGGTCAAAGCCATGCCTTTGACCAGTTCGAACAGCATGAAGCTTTTGAGAAAGTCGATCACCGAAAACGGTGCGACGACCGACTTGGGGGCAACGAGGGAAGTAGTCATGTGTGAGCGCCCTGCTTATTTCCAGAGGTTCCACGACGTCTGCATGAGACCACCCACGAGGAGCAGCCACACCAGTGTCACAGGAATGAAAATCTTCCAGCCCAGACGCATGATCTGGTCGTAACGGAAGCGCGGGAAAGTGGCACGGATCCAGATGAACATGGAGACGACCACAAAGGTCTTGGCCCCCAGCCAGATCCAGCCGGGGATGAAGTCCAGCGCCGACACCGGGGGCAACCAGCCACCCAGGAACATCAGCACCGCCAGTATGGAAATCAGCCACATGCTGGCGTACTCGGCCAGGAAGAAGATGGCGAAGCCCATGCCCGAGTACTCGACCATGTGACCGGCCACGATTTCTGCCTCGCCTTCAACCACGTCAAAGGGGTGGCGGTTGGTTTCGGCCACGCCGGAGATGAGGTAAACCATGAAAATCGGGAACAGTGGCAACCAGTTCCATGACAGGAAGTCCAGGCCCATGCCTGCACCCATGCCGCGCGACTGTGAAGACACGATGTCACCCAGGTTGAGACTGCCGGCGGTCATCACGACCACAAGGAAGCAAAAGCCAATGGCGATCTCATAGCTCACCATCTGGGCCGAAGCACGCAGTGCACCGAGGAAGGCGTATTTGGAGTTCGATGCCCAGCCGGCAATGATCACGCCATAGACTTCGATCGAGGTGATCGCAAGAATGACCAGCAAGCCCGCGTTGACGTTCGCAATGGCGGCTTCAGGGCCAAAGGGAATGGCCACCCACGCAGCCAGCGCCGGCATGATTGCCATGATGGGCCCGAGGCGGAACAGTCCGCCAGCGGCCGCGCTGGGGCTGATGATTTCCTTGGTCAGCAGCTTCACGGCATCGGCGATGGGCTGCAGCAGACCAAACGGACCGACCCGGTTGGGACCCATGCGCACCTGCATGAAGCCCAGCAGCTTTCGCTCCCACAGGGTGAGGTAAGCCACGGCGCCCATCAGGGGCGCGAGCACGACCACGATCTTGATCATGGCCCAGATGACTGGCCAGGCGGCGGTGGTCCACCAGTCGGCGGCAATCAGACCCTGGCCTGCGTTGAACATGGCGTCGATCATGCGGGCACTCCTGACTGGGCGGTCGCCCGGGCGTCGGTGGTGAGCTGCAGCGAGGTGGCACGGCGCACCAGCGAATCGAGTTGGTAAATGGCAGCCACACACGGCGCCACGGAAGCTGGCCGCTGATCGGCGGCCGCAGCACCCGCACCCACATCGCCATTGGACAGGCGGGCGGCGTCCACCAGGTCACCGTGCTTCAACCCCGGCAAGACGGAGGCCAGCACCGCCTGGGAGGACTCGGCATCGAAGCCAGGCAAGCTCAGGAGGTTGCCCAGCACGCGCAGCACTTTCCAGGCCGGCCGTGCCTCGCCCAGCGGGCGCACCACCGCGTGGAAGCTTTGCAGGCGTCCCTCGGCGTTCACAAAAGAACCCGAGGTTTCACTGAACGGTGCAATGGGCAACAGCACATCGCTGATGTCCATGTTGGATTTGAAAGGGCTCAGGGTCACCACCATGCCGGCCGTGTCGAGACCGGCCACACCTGCGGCACTGTCGGCGACAGGTTCGGTGTT
>JBFHEQ010000010.1:0-18283 GCA_041584075.1 Hydrogenophaga sp. | reverse complement strand
GACCGCCGATGTGGCGACCGCCGCCATCCCCAACTTCCTGGTGACCCACGCCGGCGTGTCCGACGACATCGCCTACCAGATGGCCAAGCAGATGTACGAAAACATCGACACCCTCTACGCGGCCCACAACGCGGCCAAAGTCATCAAGCGCGAAAATGCCATCAAAGGCATGCCCGTGCCGCTGCACCCCGGCGCGGCCAAGTACTACAAGGAAGTCGGCCTCATCAAGTGAGCGATCACTGAATCTGGCGACCTGGTTCGCGACCTGAGGGGCCCTGGGCCCATTCGGGCGCGGCCCTTTTGAGTTTCACCGGTCAACAACAAGGCCGGTCACCTCTGTTTGACCGAGACAGCCATGCACAACGACAAAGAGACATCCCCATCCGGCCTGAGCGGCGCCCTGTTCTGGATCGCCATCGCCTTCTCCAGCTTCCAGCTGGTCACAGCGGCCTTCAGCCCCATTTCCAGCCAGGTGGTCCGGGCGGTTCACGTCGGTTTCGTCCTGCTGATGATTTTTGCGCTCTACCCCCCCATGGGCGGGCGCAACATCTTCTGGAAAGGCCTGGGCTGGGTGCTCGGGCTCACCGGTTTCGCCTTTGGCTTCTACCACTGGATCTTCGAAGCCGATCTCACCTTGCGAGCCGGCGAGCTGATCGAAGCCGACTGGGTCATCGGTGTCATCACCATTGCGCTGGTTTTCGAGGCCGCCCGTCGCGCCATGGGCTGGGGCCTGCCGTTCATCTGCGGCATCTTTCTCGCCTACGCCATCTTTGGCCAACACCTGCCCGGCATGCTGGCCCACCGCGGCTTCGGTCTCGACCAGGTGGTGAGCGCCCTGGCCTTCGGCACCGAAGGCATCTACGGCACCCCCACCTACGTGTCGTCCACCTACATCTTTCTGTTCATCCTGTTCGGCGCTTTCCTGGAACAGGCCGGCATGATCAACCTGTTCAACGACTTCGCCATGGGCACGGTGGGCCACACCCGCGGCGGCCCCGCCAAGGTATCCGTCATTTCATCGGGCCTGATGGGCACGATCAACGGCTCGGGCGTCGCCAACGTGGTCACCACCGGCCAGTTCACCATCCCGCTGATGAAGCGCTTCGGCTACAGCTCCAGCTTCGCCGGCGGTGTGGAAGCCACCTCCAGCATGGGCGGACAGATCATGCCGCCGGTGATGGGGGCCGTGGCCTTCATCATGGCCGAGACCATCAACGTGCCCTACCTCGATATCGTCAAGGCCGCGCTGATCCCCGCCATCCTGTATTTCGCCACCGCCTTCTGGATGGTGCACCTGGAAGCCGGCCGCAAAAACCTGGTCGGACTGCCCAAAGACGAGTGCCCCAACCCCTGGACCGCCGTGCGCGAACGCTGGTACCTGCTGCTGCCGCTGGCCGGCCTGGTGGGTCTGCTGTTCTCCGGCTACACCCCGCTGTTCTCCGGCACCGTGGGCCTGGGACTGACCGTGATCCTGATCTTTGGCGCAGCCGTGATGACCGGCGTCAAGGGCATGGCTCTGCGAGGCCTGTTCTGGGTCTTGCTGGGACTGGCCAGTGCCGGCTTCTTCGAGTTCGGTGTCGGCACCTTCTTTGTCGTCGCCGCCGTGCTCGTTGCCCTCACCTACATCCGTCGGGTCGGTGGTGATGCCCGTGCGCTCGCGGTCAAAGCCCTGGTCGAAGGTGCCCGCCACGCCTTGCCCGTGGCCATCGCTTGCGCCCTGGTCGGCGTGATCATCGGCGTGATCAACCTCACTGGCGTGGCCGCCGAACTCGGTGGTCACATCATCGCCATCGGGCGTGAAAGCCTGTTCCTCGCCCTGCTCCTGACCATGATGACCTGCCTGGTGCTGGGCATGGGCATCCCCACCATCCCCAACTACATCATCACCAGCTCGCTGGCCGCTCCTGTGCTGCTCGAACTGGGTGTGCCACTCATCGTGTCGCACATGTTCGTGTTCTATTTCGGCATCATGGCCGACCTGACGCCCCCGGTCGCCCTCGCGGCCTTCGCTGCGGCGCCCATCGCGCGCGAGAGCGGGCTGAAGATCAGCCTGCAGGCGATCCGGGTCGCCATCGCCGGCTTCATCGTGCCCTTCATGGCCGTCTACAGCCCGGCGCTCATGCTGCAAGGCGACGGTGGCTGGACGGCCACGATCTGGGTGGTGTTCAAGGCCCTGGTCGCCATCGCCATGTGGGGCGCTGCAGCCATTGGTTACCTCAAGGGCCCACTGAACCCCGTCGAGCGCGTGATCGCTTTCGTGGCGGCCAGTTTCCTGGTGGTGGCGCTGCCACTGACCGACGAAATCGGCCTCGCCGCCGTCGCAGCCTTCGTCGTCTGGCACCTCTGGCGCCTGAAATCCACCCGTGCCACCGCCCAGGCTTGAACGTTCAAGCCAGAAACCCGACCATGGAAACCCCTGCCCACCAGCTCAGCATGACCGTGCTGATGACCCCCGATACCGCCAACTTCTCGGGCAACGTCCACGGAGGCACCATCCTGAAGCTGCTGGACCAGGTGGCCTACGCCTGCGCGAGCCGGTATGCCACCACCTATGCCGTCACCCTGAGTGTCGACCAGGTGGTCTTTCGCCAGCCCATCCACGTCGGCGAGCTCGTGACCTTTCTCGCCTCGGTCAACCACACGGGCAACTCTTCCATGGAAGTGGGGATCAAGGTGATCGCTGAAAACATACGCTCGCAGGAAACGCGACACGTCAACAGCTGCTTTTTCACCATGGTGGCCGTGGACGAACAGGGCAAACCCACCACCGTCCCGGCCCTGCGCCCCTTCTCCCCGGACGAACGCCGCCGGTACGCAGCGGCCGAAATGCGCAAGGAAGTGCGGCGTGAAATGGCACAACGTTATGCGGCGATCCAGTAAACCCCGGCAGGCCAGACCCGCATGAGCCTGCTGGGCGTCTGCCTCTCCCTGGCCGCAGCCAGCGCCTCGGCGCAGCCGGTTTTTGTGTCCGCCCAGCGCTTCACACTCGCCTGGACACACTCCATCGAAAAAGTGCGCTGGGAAGAAGATTACGCCATCGTGCTGCCCCCGGGCATTCCCACCCCGCAACTCCAGGCCCTCACAGCCCGCGTGCGTGGGTCGGCGGCCGGCATGGAGCCCCCGGCCGATGCCGTGCTCCGCAACGGCTGGTACGAATACCAGCCCACCTCCTGGTCTCCCGAGGGTCTGCGCCTGACACGCTCGGTCTATACCGCAGACTATGAGTGGTGCCAGAAGGATCGCTGTCAACCCATGGGCCATTGGCTGCCCTCCGACGGCGGCATCACCCTGCTCAAGCCCTGTACCGGTCAACCCTGACGCCACAAAGCCCGCGACAACGGCTCGACACGCACCTTTGCGCGGTCGGTTACGCTCCTCCCCGTGAATTTCGCCCAACTACTTTTCCCCGACTTCTCGCTCATCCTGATCGGTTATCTGCTGTGCCGCTTCACCGCGCTCAACCGGCAGGTCTGGGAGCCGGTGGAGCGGCTGGTGTATTTCCTGATGTTCCCGGTGCTGCTCTTCCACTCCATCGTGAAGAGCCCGCTGGACCTGTCGACAGCCTCATCGCTGATGGGCGCGGGGCTGGCACTGTGCGTCATGGGGATTGCGCTGGCCTATTCACTCCCCCACTGGCCCTGGGTCGGCAAGCGCTTTGACGCCCGCCTGCACGCCGCCAGCGCGCAAATCGGTTTCCGCTTCAACTCGTTCATCGCCCTGGCCCTGGCCAACAAAGTGGCTGGCCCTCAAGGCTTGCTGCTCATCTCCGTGGTGATCGGGGTCTGCGTCCCCCTGCTCAACGTGGGCGCTGTCTGGCCCATGGCTCGGCACGCCAACAAGGGCTTTGCCCGCGAGCTGATCCGGAATCCCCTGATCATCGGCACCGTCTCGGGTCTGGTCGCCAACCTGCTGGGGTTTCACATTCCGCCCTGGCTGGACCCCACTGTCACACGCATCGGGCAGGCCTCGCTGGCCCTGGGCCTCATGGCAGCCGGCGCCGGCATGCAGTTCAGTTCGCTCAAAGACGCCAAGACCTTGGGTCTCCTGGTGCTGGCCGCACGCCACGTAGCGATGCCTGTCATGGCCCTGGGCCTGTCACTGCTGTTCAAGCTTGATACAACCCAGACCAGCGTCCTGCTCCTCTTCTCTGCTGTCCCCACCGCCTCCAGTTGCTACGTGTTGGCGGCCCGCATGGGCTACAACGGTGCCTACGTGGCCGGACTTGTGACGCTGTCGACCCTGCTCGGCATGGTCAGCCTGCCGTTTGCACTCGGCTTGCTGGCGCCGCTTCGCTGATCAGACCAGGCTCAGCAATTGCCAAGGAGTGGATCCAAAAATATCGGCCAGCCCAAAGCAGCAGAAGTTCTTTGACAACATGCTGCGCTTGTCCTGCACCGTTCGCTTGATCTTGCGATAGAGCCGCAATGCGGCCGTATCGGCCAGCGCCACATGCTCAAAGCGCACCACCTCCCCCGGCTCGACATCGCGCACGAGGACGGTTTCTTTCAGCAGGCAAATCGGAACCGCCTCAGGGTGATCGATCATGTGCACAGCGTGGCCGCGCACGTCAAAACCGCCTGCACCCTTCTTGATCACCTCACCGGCCTTCAGGGGCTTCTTGGCCACCGCTCCCACGCCGATGCGGGGAGCCCGTGAGTTGTTCAGCAGTTCGGGCTCACCTTGCGCCACCTTGCGGATCGTGTTCAGCGCTTCAAGGTGACACAGGTGAAACGGGCGCAACAAGACAAATCCACTGCCCTCGGTGGTCATCAGCCGAGAGAACGGCAAATACCCCGGGCGTCGATCCGCTTCCGGGTTTCGAGCCACGATCAGCACCCCGGGCGGCGCGCCCTTGCACAAGGTGTAGTCACTCACTGCCATGTCAACGCGGTTCGAGGCATCAACCAGGTAGTCCAGGTCGCTGAGGTTATCGACCGTTGAACCGATCATGCCTTCCTGTGCCAGGGTGGCACCCAGCCCGTTGGCCACCAGGGCCTGCTCGATCTGCAGCTTGGTCCCGTCGGTGAACGAGACCACTTGATCGAGAGCCAACTCTTGCTTTTCCGACCAGTAAGCCATGTCGCTTCGGGTTGGATTCGGGTTCAAGAAACCTTTCAGGTTGACATAGGCCTGAGGTTCAAACCCCATGCCTTCGATCTCCAGTTTCAATCGTGCCAGACACCCCGGCTGATCGCCGTCGGCCTCGGTCACGTAATCACCGCGCTGGGCGAAATAGGAGCCCGTGGTGACATGAAATTCGGAATTGATGGTCACAACCCGCTTGCCCGCCTCGGTGGCGCGCAAGATGACCTCCGTCGCATGAATGGCATCGCCGGAACACTCAAACACAATGTCTGAGCCGTCCACCATCTCGTCGATGGAATGGGTCAGGTATTCGGCGTCCACGCTGTCCACAGAGTCCAATGGACGGCGTGTCAACACCTTGGAAACCAGAAAGTCCGGACTCCTGACAAGCAAATGGACCAGCCCCGTTGCGATAAAGCCGGTGCCGGAGACGCCAATTTTGAGTGGTTGCATGTTGGTAGAAAAAATGGGCGACACCGCGAACACTTCGCCAGCTCCACCAAGGGCGCACACAGGCGAACCTTGGCTTCGATCAAAGGCCAAAGGAACACATTGAGCGGGGGTCGAGCGGGCAAAGAGCCTGCGCGGCAAGAGAACAAACACCGAATGGATTCGGGAACGCTGGAGAAGTTCAAGGAAGCCCGGAACCGAGAGGGGCACAACGCGCCCAAAACCAGCGAAACAAGCGGTCATGATTGTCTCACACACCCCCCTCCACCTGTCATTTGCAGGCCCCGAATACCGACCGGCCAGCGGGACAGACGCCACTTTCGTCAAAAGTGGCCAGTGGCAGGCGTTTTTCGTCGGTGTGGCAAAATCAAGGGTTGACACCAAAGTCGTATATCGGTTCAAAACCCATGCCCGGTTCGGGCTCGCCATCAGGCATGGCCGCAAGGCCACCTGCCCATGGCGAGAGAAGCAGACACAAGAAAATGACGTGCGATGGGCCTGCACCCGGGCTCAGGATCAAACGTCACCCAGTTATTGAAGGCATCCAATGAAAATCGCGGTCGCAGGGACAGGTTACGTCGGACTGTCGAATGCCATTCTTCTCGCCCAGCACCACGAAGTGGTCGCCCTGGACATCGTGGCGACCAAAGTCGACCAGATCAATCGACGCGAAAGCCCCATTGAAGACGCTGAAATCGAGACCTACCTGAAGGACAAGTCGCTCAACCTGCGCGCCACCCTGAACAAGGAAGAGGCTTATGCGGGCGCCGATTTTGTGGTCATCGCAACGCCCACCGACTACGACACCGAGACCAACTACTTCAACACGCAATCGGTGGAAGCGGTCATCCGGGACGTCATGGCTTGCAATCCCGCTGCGGTGATGGTGATCAAGTCCACCGTTCCGGTGGGTTATACGCAGCGCATTCGCGAAGAAATGGGCAGCAAAAACATCCTGTTTTCTCCCGAATTCCTGAGAGAAGGCAAAGCGCTGTACGACAACCTCCACCCATCCCGCATCATTGTCGGCGAGCGATCGGAACGGGCCAAGGTATTTGCCAGGTTGCTCCAGGAAGGCGCCATCAAGACGCACATCCCCGTGTTGTTTGTAGATTCGACGGAGGCCGAGGCGGTCAAATTGTTCTCCAACACGTACCTCGCCATGCGGGTGGCCTACTTCAACGAGCTCGACACCTACGCATCGGCGCACCAGCTCGACTCCCGCCAGATCATCGAGGGTGTCGGCCTGGACCCCCGCATCGGCAGCCATTACAACAACCCTTCGTTCGGCTACGGCGGCTACTGCCTGCCCAAAGACACGAAGCAGATGCTGGCCAACTACCAGACAGTGCCTCAAAACCTGATTCAGGCCATCGTCCAGTCCAATACCACCCGCAAGGACTTCATCGCCGACAGCATCTTGCGCAAGAACCCGCAGACCGTGGGCATCTACCGGCTGATCATGAAGGCAGGGTCGGACAATTTCCGATCCTCCAGCATCCAGGGCATCATGAAGCGCATCAAGGCCAAAGGTGTCAACGTGGTCATCTACGAGCCGGCACTCAATGAGCCTGACTTCTTCAACTCGCCAGTGATCAACGATCTGGCCGCCTTCAAGGCGCAGTCTGATGTCATTGTGACCAACCGGCTGACCGATAGCCTGGCAGACGTGTCTGACAAAGTGTTCACCCGCGACCTCTTTGGCAGCGATTGAACAAGCTTCGCTGCCAACGCATCTGCCCACCGTTCACAACCCCCTCCGCCCCCGGTCAAAACTGCCTCTGCCCAGGAACCGCCATGTACTCCAACCATTTCTTCTCGTTGACTGCCATCGCTGCAGCCGCCCTGCTCACCGGCTGTGCCGGCAGTAGCTCTTCCGCGCCTGCGGTGACCAACCCCTACAGCGCCAGTGGCAGCAGTGCGCTGGGCGAGGTTCATGTCAACACCATGCGGGTTTTTGGCGACAGCTATTCGGACCCGGGTTTCACGGCATCTCTCGGGACCATCAACTGGTCTCAGCAGCTGCAGGCCCGGGGGGTGGTCACCGAGAATAAAAACTACGCACTGGGCGGCGCGCGGGCGAGCACGGGCGAGGTGCGGGCTTTTGACCAGCAAATCAACAGGGCACTGAGCGGCACGGCCATTGGGGATGGCGACCTCTCGGTGGTGTACCTGGGTCACAACGACATCGGCCGGACCGGCAGCCCCGACAACCTTGCCAAGGCCACCGCCGACTACCAGACAGGCATCGGCCGCCTGGTTGCCGCAGGCGCGGCGAACGAGAACCGGCGCATCTTCGTTACCCAGCTGCACGACTGGAGTCGCGGCCCAGGCGTGACAGACGGCGCAAGAGGACAGGTCGAGGCCTGGAACACGATGCTGGCCGGTGTGGCCAACGCCAACGCCAACATCATTGCGGTGGACATGTTCACCGCTTTTGAACGGGTATTTGCTGCGCCGGAGGCCTATGGCTTCACCAACGTGACCACCGCAGACTCAGGCCGGTCCGGCACAGACACGCTGTACCACGACAGCACCCATTTCGGCAACCGCGGGCAGGAAATCATCACCCGCGTTTACCAGCACTACCTCACACGAGGCTGGGACTGGGCCAACGGGGTCAGTGCCGGAGCCGACTCTGCCTCTCGACTGAACAAAGACATCGACGAAGGCACGCTGGTCCTGGGTCTGGCGGGGGAGCAATCCCTTCAGTACGGGTTTCGCCTGCTGCCACTGGGCGTATCCGACGCCCCCTCCTTCAGCCGCCGCACGAGCGCCAGTCAGGTATTCCGCCCATTTGCGAACTCAACCAGCTTCGGACAATCGGCGCCCAGCGGTCTGGCGCTGGATGTCGGTCTGGGCACAGATGCCAAGCCCAACGCCGGGCGGATCGGCGTCGCGCTGCTCCAGTACGAACAACCCGAGAACCTGACCTCTGGTCAGGAGCGCCAGGCACGGCAATACAGCTCCAATGCGCTGTCAATGTACTGGCACCAGCCCGTCGCAGGCCTCATGTTCAGCAGCCAGCTCTCGCACCTGAACCTCAACCTCGAAAGCCAGTCTCAAGACGCCCTGGTCAACCTCAACCTGCAGAACCAGAGCGGCGCAGATACCTGGTCCCTGGAGAACAAGCTTCGATTCCCGCTGAAGGCGGCAGGATTCAACGTGACGCCATGGATGTCCCTCACAGGTCAATCGCACCAGCTCGACGCTGCGCAATACCAGTCGCTCTACACCACCGACGTGCGGTTCAGCTCCAACCGCATGAACGAACTGCTCACAGGCGTGGGCGTTGACGTGCAATGTGCGCCCATCTACCTCGGCGGACGCACCAAGCTCCAGTTTGGCGGCAGCCTGAACCACATCTCCAGTCTTTACCGGGACGCCATCCGCGTATCCATGGAAGAAACCGGCTCGCCCGGCCTGGTTCAAAGCGAAGTGTTCGAGTCATCCGCCATCAACCGCACACTGCTGAACCTCCAGGCGTCGCTCGAGCTGGCCAAACAGGTGCGGCTCCAGGCGACCTATGGGACCCAGCTCCAGGACGTGAAAAACACATCCAGCCTCGCATTGCTGGCGAACTTCAGCTATTGACAGACCGGCCATCCATCCCGCATGAAAATCCTGTACGTAGCCGGCCGTGAAGAGGCCTATTCCCGCACCCGCATCGTGCTGGCCGCTTTGCGGCGCCAGGGTTTCGAGGTGGTGACCTGCTTCCCGCCCGACAAAGCGTTCAAGCACTACCCCGGCCTGCTGCTCAAAGCCATCTCGCAAGCGCCGCGCTGCGACGTCATCGTGGTCGGGTTCTACGGCCAGCTGCTGATGCCGCTGATCCGGCTCCTGACCTGGAAGCCCATCCTGTTCGATATGTATATCTCGACGTACGACACCATGGTGTACGACCGTGAGAAGGCCAAGGCGGGCTCCTTGATGGCGCGCCTGTATGCATGGAGCGACTGGCTGGCATACACAACCAGCACCTTGTCCATCCTGGACAGTGATCACATGATCCGGCATTTCGGCAAAGTCATCGGCACGCCGATCACCAAGTTTCGCCGCCAGTTTTTTGCGGTGGACGACTCCGTGATCCGCCCAGGCCCGGCGCGCCCAGCTGACAACCAGTTTCTGGTTCACTTTCACGGTGAGTACATCCCGTTTCACGGCGTGAGACACATCCTCCACGCCGCCAAACTGCTCGAGAGTGAGGGGGTGACCTTCCAGATCGTGGGCAAAGGCATCACCTATGACGCAGACATGCAGCTCGTCCAGGAGCTGCAACTGACCAACGCCACGTTCTACGACCCGGTGCCCTATGCCAAGCTGGCCGACTTCATGGCCAAAGCCGATGTGTGCCTGGGCATCTTCGGAGACAACGCCCGAGCAGACCTCGTCTTGACCAACAAGGTCATCGAAGCCATCGGCATGGGCAAGCCGCTCATCACCCGGCGCAATCAGCCGGTGCAAGAGCTGTTGACGCATGGCGAAAGTGTGTACCTGGTGGAGCCTGCCAACCCGCAGGCCCTGGCCGATGCCATCCTGACCCTGAAGAAAGACCCGGCACTGCGCCGAAAGATTGCAGCGCAAGGCCATGCCACTTTTCAGACCCATTGCACCACCGAGGTATTCAGCGAACACCTGAAAGGCTTTGTCGAAGAAGTGGCGGGCCACAAGGTCTCGCCGGACGCATGATGGCCAGAAATTCGCGCGGGGTTGATCCCTCGGTGCCTTTGACCCTGGAGCTTCGCCCTCGATAGCGGTGGTGGCCCCCTCTTCGAGTCCGACGACCGTCTACGGTACCCCGGCTTGAAGGGAGCGCCCAGCCCCTGGCCTCCTACTCCATGCAGCAACCCGGTCATTCCACACCGTTGATCCACGTCCTGATGGCCACGTTTCAGGGCGCGGCCTATCTGCGGGCCCAACTGGACTCCATTGCGGCACAACAACACCCTCGCTGGAAGCTGTGGATCAGCGATGACCACTCGCAGGACACCTCGATGGCCATCTGTGAGGCTTTTGCCAGGGAACACCCACAAGGCCGCGTCCAGATCCTGAGGGGACCCGGCAAGGGCTCAACGACCAACTTTTTTCACCTGTTGATGCGGGTTGAAGCCGACAGTGAAGACGATCTGTTCGCTTTTGCGGACCAGGATGATGTCTGGCTGCCCGAGAAACTCGCTCGCGCCGCCGCTGCACTCCATACCCTTCACCCCGCCAGGAATCAACCCGCACTGTACGGCGCGCTGACCCGATTGGTGGACGAGCAACTGCGGCCTGGCGGGCTGAGCGTATTGCCAAAGCAACCCCTGGGATTCGGAAACGCCTTGCTGCAAAACGTGATCAGCGGGAACACCATGGTCTTCAACGCAGCCTTGCTGGAGCGTTTGCGGTGCATTCGTCCAGAACACGCCGTGTGGCACGACTGGTCCGCCTACCAAACAGCAACAGGCTGCGGCGGGCTGGTTCATTTCGACCCCATCCCATGCCTCCTCTACCGGCAACATGCGCACAACCTGATCGGATCCCAAGGCCGGTCATGGGACAAGCTTCAACGCCTGGGCATGCTGTTTCGCGGGCAATACCGCAACTGGGGCGACTTGACCGAAGCGGCCATGCGCGACCTCTCACCGCACCTGCAATCCGATGCCCGTGCCACACTCCGGGCGTTTGCACAGATGCGCAACCACCCCAACCCCTTGAAACGTCTCCATATGGGCTGCACCGGACCGTTGTGGCGCCAATCGGCAGCAGGTCGCGCCTCCCTGTGGCTCGGCTTGTTGCTCAAACAGATTTGAATTTCGCCTGATGCTGCCACCCCAAGCCCCCATACAAGCGCCTGACCAGGCCCACGTTCAAGTTCTGCTGCCGGTCTACAACGGCGCACGCTTTCTGGCTGAGCAGATTGAATCCATCCTGGGTCAGACCGGCGTACACGTGATGCTGCTGTGCCGAGACGACGATTCGTCCGACACATCGGCGGCAATCTTGCGCGATTTTGAAACCCGCTACCCTCGACAGGTCCGAATCCTGCGCGATGACCTGGGCAACCTGGGCGCCAGCGGCAACTTCTCACGGCTGATGCAGGCCGCAATGGAACGCCCGACGACGATGACCGCAGGCGCATGCCCTCCCTACATTGCCCTATCCGACCAGGACGATCTTTGGCATCCCGACAAGCTGGCCACATGTGTGACCCATATCCAGACACTTGAAACCGCGCAACCGGGCCTGCCCGCGCTGGTCCACAGCGATCTGCGCGTCATTTCGGAAACCGGCGACGAGATCGCGCCCAGCATGTCCCGCTACCAGGGCCTTCAACCCCAGCACAGCAGCCTGGCGGCTCAAGTGCTCAGCAACACGCTGACCGGCTGCACCAGTCTGATGAACCGCCATTTGCTGGAGACCGGACTGCCGGTTCCCCAGGAGGCCATCATGCACGACTGGTGGCTTTCGCTCGTGGCCAGCGCCATCGGTCAGCGCATCTACCTCGACCAGGCCTTGATCGACTACCGACAACATGCCAGCAACGCCATTGGGGCCAAGGCGCAAGACGCACCTGTGGCTTACCGCACCATTCTTCACCGCCTGTTCGATGACCGCCACGGCGAAATTTTCCGACTCAATGCCCGACAGGCGGGCGCCTTTCTGACGCGCTTCAAAACCCGCCTGAGCGTCAAACAGCGCGTGGTTCTGTGGCTGGCCAGCCACCTGGACATCCCGTTCCCACCTCTTCAGCGCCTGACCTACCGGTTGCTCCGCAAGCTGTGAGTACGCCGCCCCACCTCATGAACCTGCGACTGTCGGTGGTCAGCCACCAGCAGGTGCACCTGGCCAACCATTTCCTTGCTGACCTGGACACTGTCGAGGGCATCGATGAACTGGTTTACACAGAAAACGTCCCTCAGGGCGGTGTGGTCCTGCCCAAACACATCCCCAACAAGGTGATCTCCAATCCGCGCCCGCTGGGCTTCGCCGGCAATCACAACCAGGCCTTTGAAGGCTGCAACCAAACGTTCTTCTGCGTCGCCAACCCCGACCTCCGTCTGACCGAAAATCCGTTTCCACGCTTGCTCGAGTGCTTCAAGGATCCCAGGGTCGGCGTGGTTGCTCCCCTGGTGCTCAGTCCCGCAGGCACGCCCGAAGACAACGCACGTCACTTCCCGACGCCGTGGAACCTGGGGCGCAAGCTGCTCGGGCTTGAGGACGGCCGATACCATCTTCAGGCAAGCACCAGACCGAACGCCCAGGAAATCGAGTGGGCCGCGGGCATGTTCCTGCTGTTCAGGGCCGACGCTTTTCGGGATGTGGGAGGCTTTGATGCTAAATTCCACCTTTACTACGAAGATGTCGATATCTGCGCCCGCCTGTGGAAAAACGGCTGGAAAGTCGTGTGCGAAACCGGGGTCACGGTGGTCCACGAGGCCCAGCGTGCCAGCCGTCACAGCCCGCTCTACATGCGCTGGCATGCGGTCAGCATGGCGCGGTACTTCGCCAAGCACCTGGGACGCCTGAGCCGGCCCGCTTGAAGCATGCCAGCCCCGGCCAGCGACACCTTCGATGAGACACCGCTTGTGCTCGCGCGCAAGCACAAATTTGCCCCTGTATACGGAGACTCACATGATTTTGGTCACTGGCGCCGCTGGCTTTATTGGCGCCAACTTTGTACTCGACTGGTTCGCCCAATCCGACGAGCCCGTCGTCAACCTGGACAAACTCACCTATGCCGGCAACCCTGAAAACCTCGCCAGCCTGAAGTCCCAGGCTGGTCATGTCTTTGTCAAGGGAGACATCGGTGATCGCGCGCTGGTTGAACGTCTGCTGCAGGAACACCAGCCTCGTGCCGTCGTGAACTTTGCAGCGGAAAGCCACGTGGATCGGTCCATCCACGGCCCTGAAGACTTCATCCAGACCAATGTGGTGGGCACGTTCCATCTCCTAGAGGCGGTGCGCGGCTACTGGGGCACCCTGGAGGGCGACGCAAAATCCGCCTTCCGTTTTCTCCACGTGTCCACCGATGAGGTCTACGGCACGCTCGGCCCTGGCGATGCACCGTTCACCGAAACCACGCCTTACACGCCCAACAGCCCTTACTCCGCGACCAAGGCGGCCAGCGACCATCTGGTGAGGGCCTACCACCACACCTACGGCATGCCGGTGCTGACCACCAATTGCTCCAACAATTACGGGCCCTTCCACTTCCCGGAAAAGCTCATTCCGCTGATCATCGTCAACGCCTTGGCGGGGAAGCCCTTGCCTGTCTACGGAGACGGCATGCAGGTGCGCGACTGGCTGTACGTCAAAGACCACTGCAGCGCGATCCGCCGCGTACTCGAGGCCGGCAGGCTGGGCGAGACCTACAACGTGGGTGGCTGGAACGAAAAGCCCAACATCGACATCGTCAAAACAGTTTGCGCCTTGCTGGATGAGTTGCGCCCCAAGGCAGACGGCAGTGCCTACTTTGCCCAGGTGACTTATGTGAAGGACCGTCCGGGCCACGATCGTCGCTATGCCATCGACGCCAGCAAGATCCACCGAGAGCTCGGCTGGAAGCCCGCAGAAACCTTTGATACCGGCATCCGCAAGACGGTGCAGTGGTATCTGGACAACGCCGACTGGGTGGCCCATGTTCAGAGCGGTGACTACCGCAACTGGATCGGACAGCAATACGGAGCCGATGCATGAAGATGCTCCTGACCGGCAAGAATGGCCAGGTCGGGTTCGAATTGCAACGAGCCTTGGCCCCCTTGGGCGAAGTGCACGCCGTGGACTCCAGCGACTGCGATCTGGCCGACGCCAGCGCCTTGCGGGCACTCATTCGGCATGTGCAGCCCCAGGTGATCATCAATCCTGCCGCCTACACCGCGGTTGACAAAGCCGAAGAACAGAGCGAACTGGCCATGGCCATCAACGGCATGGCGCCAGGTGTGATGGGCGAAGAAGCGGCCCGGCTCGGCGCGAGCGTCTTCCACTATTCAACCGACTATGTGTTTGACGGCAACAAGGACGCACCCTATATCGAAAGCGACCGCCCCGCGCCGATCAGCGCCTATGGCCGCAGCAAGCTGGCTGGCGAAACAGCGCTGCAGCATGCGACCGACCGTCATGTCATTCTGCGCACCAGCTGGGTTGTCGGCGCACACGGCAACAACTTCGCCAAGACCATGTTGCGCCTCGCCGCTGAACGCGACTCATTGAACGTGGTCGATGATCAGCACGGGGCACCCACCCCGGCAGCCCTTCTTGCCGACCTCACTGCGCACCTGATTCGCAACCTCCAGCAATCGGGCTCAAACCCCTTCCCGTTTGGCTTGTACCACCTCACTGCCTCAGGGGAAACCACCTGGTACGAATATGCCCGGTTTGTGCTCGCTTGCGCCGAACAGAGCCGGCCCGGCAAACTGCGGGTCAATGCCAGCGATGTGTGTCCCATTGACAGCTCACGCTACCCTACCCGCGCGAACCGCCCCAGCAATTCGCGTCTCGACACCCACAAATTCCAACAAACGTTCGGACTTCGCCTGCCACCATGGCAAGAAGGTCTGCGACACATCCTGGATCAAATCTTATGACCACCACGCAGCGCAAAGGCATCATCCTCGCTGGCGGATCAGGCACGCGCCTGTACCCCGTCACCAAAGCCGTCAGCAAACAGCTCATGCCGGTGTATGACAAGCCGATGATTTACTACCCGCTGAGCACGCTCATGCTGGCCGGTATCCGAGACATCCTGATCATTTCAACGCCCCACGACACGCCTCGCTTTGAAGAGTTGCTGGGTGATGGAAGCCAATGGGGTCTGAATCTTCAATATGCCGTTCAGCCCAGCCCTGATGGCCTGGCACAGGCCTTCATCATTGGGGAATCTTTCCTCGGCAACAGCCCCTCGGCGCTGGTGCTCGGCGACAACATTTTCTACGGACACGATTTCGCCTCACTGCTCCAGAGCGCCGACCAGCGCAACGACGGCGCGACCGTATTCGCGTACCACGTGCAGGACCCCCACCGGTACGGTGTCGCCGAGTTCGCGCCCAATGGCCAGGTGCTCAGCCTGGAGGAAAAGCCCGCCGCACCCAAAAGCAATTTCGCTGTCACAGGCCTCTATTTCTACGACAACCAGGTGACGTCGCTCGCCAAGGACCTCAAGCCATCGCCCAGGGGAGAGCTCGAGATCACCGACCTCAACATCCTCTACCTCAAAAACCAGCAACTGCGTGTCGAGCTGATGGGCCGGGGCTATGCGTGGCTCGACACAGGCACACACGACAGCCTGCTCGAAGCCGGTCAGTTCATTGCCACCCTGGAGAAACGGCAAGGACTCAAAGTCGCCTGCCCGGAAGAGATCGCCTACAGAAACAACTGGATTGGCAAAGCCGAACTCGAGAAGCTGATCGCGCCCTTGGCCAAGAATGGCTATGGACAGTACCTCCAGCAACTCCTGAAGTCCGAGGGAAGTGCCGTATGAAAGCAACCCGCCTGAACATTCCGGAAGTTGTGCTGATTGAACCGAAAGTCTTCGGGGACGACAGGGGCTACTTCTTCGAGAGCTTCAATCACGCTCAGTTCGAGGACGCAATAGGCCGGACCGTGTCGTTTGTTCAGGACAACCATTCCAAATCCTCCAGGAACGTATTGCGGGGACTTCACTACCAGATTCAGAAACCTCAAGGCAAGCTGGTGCGAGTGGTTCAGGGAGAAGTCTTTGACGTCGCCGTTGACATTCGCCGCAGCTCCCCGAGCTTTGGCCAGTGGGCCGGTGCGCTGCTCAGCGCTGAGAACAAACACCAGCTGTGGGTACCGGAAGGTTTTGCCCACGGATTTGTCGTGCTGAGCGATACAGCCGAGTTCCTCTACAAAACCACGGCATATTACGCGCCGTCTCTGGAGCGCAGCATCCTGTGGAACGACCCAGCCCTGGCTATTGACTGGCATACAGCCGCAGAGCCCATCTTGTCTGCCAAGGATCAGTCAGCCAGCCTGTTGGCACATGCTGAGGTGTTTGAGTGAATCCCCATGCATTGCATCCTGCCTCACCCAAAGCCCTTCTTCTGACCCTGTGGCGTCAGAAGAGCCTCATCTTCGCCCTGACAAAACGCGAGATTGAAGGTCGCTACAAAGGCTCGCTCTTCGGCATCTTCTGGTCGGTCCTGACGCCCTTGATGATGGTGTCCGTCTTCACCTTTGTTTTTGGCGAGATTTTCCAGTCCAAGTGGGCTGGCGCGAAAAGTGCAAACCACCTGGATTTCGCTGCGGCACTTTTTGCCGGGCTTCTGGTTTACAACCTTTTTGCGGAGTGCATCGCAAAAGCCCCATCGCTCATCACGTCGAACCCAAACTACGTTAAAAAAATTGTTTTCCCCCTTGAAGTACTCAGCATCGTGGCCGTCCTAGCCGCACTGTTTCACTTCCTGGTTGCCTACGCGGTGGTGATCGTGCTGGTCCTGTTCTCCGGCTGGGAGTTGACGGCCACCGTGTTCCTCACTCCCGTGATCATTCTTCCATTTCTCATGCTGGTCATGGGCCTGACCTGGTTGCTGTCAGCCTTGGGGGTCTACCTGCGCGACATCGGGCAGATCATTTCCCCTCTCCTGACCGCCATGATGTTCCTGAGTCCGGTGTTTTACCCACTGTCGTCGGTCAACCCCAAACTGCAGTGGATCTACCATTTGAACCCGATCACGTTTGTCGTCGAGGACCTGCGCGCGGCGCTGTTGCACAACCTGGCACCCAACTGGACCGAATGGCTGATCTACAGCGCCGTCTGCACCATCATCATGGCCATCGGATTTCTGTTCTTCCAGCGAACCAGAAAGGGTTTCTCCGATGTCATCTGAGTTCGCCATCAAGGTCGAGGGGCTGAGCAAGTGTTATCACGTCTACGACCGGCCGCAGGATCGGCTCAAGCAATCGGTACTGCCCAGAATCCATCGACTCATCGGGAAGACCAGCCCAGCGTATCACCGCGACTTCTGGGCACTGCGTGACGTCTCTTTTCAGATCCCCAAGGGTCAGACCATTGGCATCATCGGACAAAATGGCAGCGGCAAGTCAACGCTGCTGCAGATGATCTGCGGGACGTTGACACCCAGCGGCGGCACCATTGAAACCGAAGGACGCGTCGCCGCACTGCTGGAACTGGGCTCGGGCTTCAATCCCGAATTCAGTGGGCGTGACAACGTTTACATGAATGCGGCCCTGCTTGGTCTGGAAAAGACCGAGATCGATGAACGCTTCGAAAACATCGTGCAGTTCGCCGACATAGGCCGGTTCATCGATGAACCGATCAAAAGCTACTCCAGCGGCATGATGGTTCGCCTGGCCTTCGCGGTTCAGGCACAAATCGACCCGGATATTCTCATTGTCGATGAAGCCCTCGCCGTAGGCGATGCAAAGTTTCAGGCCAAGTGTTTTGACAGACTTAAGCAACTGAAAGAAAGCGGTACCAGCATCTTGCTGGTCACCCATTCCTCCGAGCAAATCGTCACCCATTGTGACCAGGCCATTCTGCTGGAGCGTGGTCAGGTGCTGGAGCAAGGCGACCCAAAGCAAGTCGTCAACCGTTACTACGATGTTCTTTTCGGGAAAGACAACGCTCCCAAGATAGCGCAGGCTGAAAAGGCAGTGCTGGTGGAAGCACACCAGGAGGTCAACCCCCACAAGCTGTCCCTCGACTCCGACGAGTTCTCCACCCGGCCGGGATTCAACCCCTATGAATACCGGTGGGGAGACCGTGCGGCATCGATCATTGATTTTC
>JBFHEQ010000009.1:0-18429 GCA_041584075.1 Hydrogenophaga sp. | reverse complement strand
TGTGGGACCAGCCCACCATGCTGACGGTCATGGGTGTTCTCTCGGTTGTGGAGGATCGGCCAATGTAGGATATTGCTCCCCTGAAATAAACACGTAGGACTACCTCATGCCTCTGCCGGAGATGGCCCAGCCCGAAGACGATATCGGCATGGCGTTTGACCGCGCACCGGTGGGATTGTGCGTCTCCCGTCAGCGCATCATTCGCCGCTGCAACGACACTTTTGCGGTCATGTTTGGCCTGCCCCGGTCCGCCATCGAGGGTGCATCGTTCGCATCGTTGTACCCCTCGTCCGACGAATTCGAGCACATCGGCGCACACGGATCGGCGTTGATGCGCAAGACCGGCACCTACAGCGATGAGCGCATCATGCGCCGGGGCAATGGCGAGCTGTTCTGGTGCCACGCGTCGGGCCGCTCCTTGTCGCTGATCGACCCGTTTGCCTGTGCGGTGTGGATGTTCGAGGACATCTCCTCGCGCCGCAGCGTTGCAGCCGATCTGACGTCGCGCGAACGGGAAATCGTGCGCCAGCTGGCCGCGGGCCTCAGCACCAAACAGACCGCACGTGTTCTGGGCGTCAGCCCGCGGACCATTGACGGGCACCGCGCCCGCATCATGAAGAAGCTGGGCGCCAAAAGTGCGAGTGAAATGCTGGCCCGGCTGGTGGGCATGGGTTGATGGGCGCGAGGTTCGGTTGGATGCCGTCGCTTGTGCAACGGGCGCCCGGGTCCCTATAGTGGGAGACTCATTCACAGTGTTGCGTCATGAACGATCCACGCCTGCCTTTCTCCAGTGCCGCATTGCCATTGCGGCAAAGAGCGCGAGCGCTCACCGAACTGGAGCTCAACCAGATTCCGTGGCTCAAGGGGTTGACGCCTGAGGAACGCGCGCGCGCCCAGGGTGATCTGATGGTGACGCAGGCTCAGGCGGGCGATTACCTGTGCCGCATAGGCCGTCCGGTGACGTATTGGTTCGGGTTGATCGAGGGCTTGCTCAAGATGAGCAACGATGACTCTCTGGGTCCCCAGATCACGTTCACCGGTGTGGCGCCCGGGGGGTGGTTTGGCGAAGGCACGGTGCTCAAGCACGAGCAGTACCGCTACAACATCCAAGCCTTGCGCAAGAGCCTGATTGCGGGCATTCCGGTGGCCACATTCGACTGGTTGCTGGACCATTCGATCGGTTTCAACCGTTTTGTCATGAGCCAGCTCAACGAACGCCTGGGCCAGTTCATCGCCGCACGTGAGATCGACCGCATCAGCAACCCCGACTTGCGTGTGGCGCGGCACCTGGCGGCCTTGTTCCACCCCATGCTGTCGCCCAACGTGGGCGGCATCCTGCGCACCACCCAGCAGGAACTGGCCTACCTGGTGGGCTTGTCACGGCAGCGGGTGAATGAAGCCCTGACCACGCTGTCGGCCAAGGGCTGGATCCGCGTGGAGTATGGCGGTGTGCGGGTGCTGGATTTGCAGGCGTTGCGATCCGGCGAGTTGTGACGTACCGTTGGGCGGACAAGGTGCTGCCAATGGGAAAAACGGGTGTCTTTGGGGCAGTGTGGGCCCGCATTCTGGGATGATCGGGCCATGACCTCCGACGACGACAAGAAACCCAAGCCCCGCACGCTCAAGCTCGACCCGAGCGCCGCGAAGGCCAAAAAACCCGCCGATCCGTTTGCGCCCCGCCGTGCACCGGTGCGCCCACCCGGTCCGGCGCGCGCCAAAACGGTGTCGGCTTCGGCGCCCAAGCCCCCGTCCAGGCCGCAGGGGGGCGGTCCTTCCGATCGGGCCCCCGGTGGCGATCGCCCGCGTTTCAATGCGGATCGTGGTGGCGACCGTTTTGAACAGGGGCGACCCCGCTCCGGGCCTGCCGGAGACGACCGTGGCCGCGGGCGGGACGACCGCCAGGAGCGAAACACGGGCGACCGGCGGGGACCGGCCGCCGCGCCGCGCCCGGCGCCGGCGTTTCAGCCTCGCCGGCCCGACCTGGCCCGCGTGGGCAATGTGCGCGGTGAAATTCGGTTGAACAAACGCATGGCCGATCTCGGCCTCTGTTCCCGCCGCGAGGCCGATGAGTGGATCGCGCGCGGCTGGGTCTTGGTCAACGGGGCGCCGGCCGTCATGGGCATGCCGGTGGCGCCAGATGCCCAGGTCGAGGTCCTGCCCCAGGCGCGCCACCAACAGGCCGGGCAGGTGACCATCCTGATGCACAAGCCCATGGGATATGTGAGTGGCCAACCCGAAGACGGTCATGAAGCGGCCGCCACCCTGATCGGCGCGCCCAGCCAGTGGCGGGGTGATGCCCGCCATCCTGCCGATGGCCGGCGGTTTTCTCCGGATCACACCCGCGGCCTGGCGCCCTGCGGTCGACTCGACATCGACTCCGTCGGCCTGCTGGTGCTGACCCAGGACGGTCGCATCGCGCGCCAGCTCATCGGCGAGAGCAGCGGTGTGGAAAAGGAATACCTGGTGCGCGTGCAATGGGCACCCAATGGCCCCCAGGGGCCGGGGGTCATCGACCGGGATGTGCAAGCGGTGTTCCCCCCTGCCCAGCTGGCACGGCTGCGCCACGGCCTGAGCCTGGACGATCAGCCGCTCAAGCCCGCCCAAGTGGACTGGATGAACCCCGAACAGCTGAGGTTTGTGCTGGTGGAAGGCAAAAAGCGCCAGATCCGCCGCATGTGTGAACAGGTGGGCCTGCACGTGGTGGGCCTCAAGCGCATCCGCATCGGCAACGTGTTGCTGGGCAATCTGCCCGTGGGACAGTGGCGGTATCTGGGGGCTGACGAAGGTTTTTGAGGGCTTCGGGCATCCGCTGATCTGACGGCGGTGGTCGGGTGGACCGCTTTGTCGCCACAATGGGCCATGAGTGCCTCCTCCCCACCGAACAAATCCCGGCCAGCCCTGCTGCGCCACCTCCGTCCTTCTGACCTCCAGGCCGCCGCCCAGCTCGCGACGCAGGCAACCCATGGGGTGATCAACATCGTGGAAGGGGTGCACCGCTCGGTGCACCGCCAGCTGGGGCTGTCCCAAAACGCGGCGCCCGAGCTGACCGGCGGGCTCACCGGGCAGATTTACCGGGGCGTGCGGGGGGTGGCGGCGCTGGTGGGACAGGGTTCCGAGGCAGTGCTGGGCGCCTTGCTGCCCTTGCTGGACGACCCGGCCACCCATCCTGAGGCCTCACCCCAGCGCGAAGCGGTGCTGGCCGCGTTGAACGGGGTGCTGGGGGATCGGCTCGTGGCCACCGGCAACCCGCTGGCCCAAACCATGGAGCTGCGACGGGAGGGCCTGTTGCTGGCGCCGGGCTCGCCGGAGGCCCTCAAGAAGCAACTCGGCGGGGCGGTGCGTCCGCACCTGGTCCTGTTCGTCCACGGCCTGTGCATGAACGACACACAATGGCGGCACGACGGACACGACCATGGCGATTTTCTGGCCCATGCCTTGGGTTGTACGTCGGTCTACCTGCGGTACAACAGCGGTCGTCACACCTCGGAAAACGGGCGCGACCTGGCTTTGTTGCTGGAGCAGCTCACCACGGCCTGGCCGCTGCCGCTGCAACGCCTCACGATCGTGGGCCACAGCATGGGCGGGCTGGTGGCACGCTCGGCGGTGCAGGTGGCGCGTGATGCCGGCCTGGCCTGGCCTGGCCTGTTGCGAGCGCTGGTGTTCCTGGGCACGCCGCACCAGGGTGCGCCCCTGGAGCGTGCCGGGCATGGCGTCGACGTCTTGCTGGGCGCCACGCCTTTCTCGGCCCCTTTCACCCGGCTAGGCAAGCTGCGCAGCGCCGGCATCACCGACTTGCGCCGGGGCCATGTGCGCGATGTCGACTGGCAGGGGCGTGACCGTTTTGGTTCTTCCGAGGACCACCGTGTGCCGCTGCCCCTGCCCGAAGGGGTGGCCTGCTTCACGGTCGCAGCCACCTTGGCCGGGCAGAGGGGGTTGCTGGCCGATCGGTTGATGGGCGATGGGCTGGTGCCGCTGGACAGCGCCCTGGGGCGCCACCCGGAGCCCGCCCGCCACCTCGTGTTTGCGCGCGGCAGTCAGCGCATCGTCTATCGAACGGGACACCTGGACCTGCTGTCCAGTCCGGTGGTGGCGCAGCAATTGGTGGACTGGTTGAGCGATACCGCGCCGGCCGAGGAATGATTCCGGCATTCTGCGGACAATCGCGCACCGTTGTGGTGTTTGTGCGCAATTGCGTGTTTTCCCTGTCGTGTTTTCGGTCCTGTTTTGATAGCATCGCGCCCGGTCGCTCGCCGGTACTGGAGGGCTTGTTGAATCCAAATGGGAGCGTGTCAGGCATGATCAAGCGGTGTGTGACGGGGTGGGGGCATGTGTCGCGTGGCTGGTCTGCGGGGGCGGTTTTCGCGTTGTCCGCAGTGGCTTTGCAGGTGCAGGCCGCGAACGAAATCGTGGTGGGCCAATCGGTGCCGCTGACGGGTGTGGCAGCCTCTGTGGGCATTCCCTTGGCAGCCGGCACGCAGGCTGTGGTCGATGCGGTCAATGCCTCGGGCGGCATTCGCGGAACCAAGATCAGGTTGATCACACTGGACGACAACTTCGTGCCCGCCCGCTCCCATGAGAACGTCAAGAAGCTGGTGGGTGAAGAGAAGGCGGTGGCTGTGCTCAACGTGATTGGCGCGCCCAACAGCGAAGGGCTGGTCAAGCAAAACATCTTGTCCGATGCCAATGTGCCGCTGATCGGGCCGTTCACCGCTTCGTCGGGTGTGCGTGCGCTCAAGAGTCCTCACATTTTCTTTGTCGCGGCGGGCGCGGAGCACGAAGCCGACACCATGGTCAAGCAGGCGCGCTCGATGGGTTTGACCCGTTTCGGGGTGATGTACCAGAACGATCTTTTCGGGCAGGACGGCCTGGCTGAAGTGCAGCGGGCGGCCAAGGAAGTGGGCGCCGAGGTGACCGCCACGGGGCCGTTCGAGCGCAACGCCGAAGACATCCAGCCCGCGATCGACGCCTTGGGCAAGTCGGCAGTGCCGGCCATTTTCATGTTTGCGCCGGGGGTCACCAGTGCCAAATTCGCCGCCATGTACCGCAAACAGTATGGCAAAGGCACCCTGTTGATTTCCTCCAGCGCGGGCAGCACCAGTGCCATCGTGGCGGCGGCACCGACCCCGGCCGACGCCTCCGGCATCGGCCTGGTGCAGGTCTTGCCCAACCCGGCGAGCACCAAAGAACGGATCTCCCAGGATTACCGGGCGCACATGACCAAATTCGGTGGCAAGGACTGGAAGCCCTCCAGCTACGGCCTGCAGGGCTATGTGAGCGGCCGCCTGTTGGTGGATGCCTTGAAGGCCAGCCAGGGACCGGTGACGGGCGCCAGCGTGATCGCCGCCCTGGAGGCGATGAAAAAACATGCCGTGAGCAACCTGGTCTATGACTTCTCGGGTGGCAACCGCCAGGGCATCGTCTACACCGATATCGGCATCATCGGCTCGGCCGGCAAACTGCTGAATTGAAGTCAGCGCCAGGCACCTGCCATGCAGTGGGGCTCGAAGTCTTGAATTTTTGAGGGGCGCCCATAATTGCGGGTTGCCGTGCCAGTGGCTCCCGGTGAGCACTGGCGTGTCCTTTTCCTCAGATTCTCCGACCGTATGAGCAAACAAACCCTGTCTTTCCAGGCCGAAGTCGCACAACTGCTGCACCTCGTCACCCATTCGCTGTATTCCAACCCCGAGATCTTCTTGCGCGAGCTGGTGTCCAACGCATCGGACGCTTGCGACAAACTGCGATTTGAGGCGTTGAACGACGCGGCGCTGTTTGAAGACGCGCCCAACCTCGATGTGCGCGTGGCTTTTGACAAAGCGGCCAAGACCATCACCATCACCGACAACGGCATCGGCATGAGCCAGGCCGAGGCCGTGGAGCACCTGGGCACCATCGCCAAGAGCGGCACCAAGGACTTCATGGGCAAGCTCTCGGGCGACCAGAAGAAAGACTCGCAGCTCATCGGCCAGTTCGGCGTGGGCTTTTATTCGGGCTTCATCGTGGCCGACCAGATCGTGGTCGAATCGCGCCGTGCCGGCATGCCCGCCAACGAAGGTGTGCGCTGGACCAGCGGCGGCACCGGCGACTTCGAGGTGGAAACCATCGAGCGCGCCGCGCGCGGCACCAGCATCACGCTGCACGTGCGCGATGAGCAGGCCGAGTTCCTGAGCCACTGGAAACTGAAATCCCTGGTCACCAAATACTCGGATCACATCAGCCTGCCCATCCTGATGCAAAAGGAAGAATGGGACGCCGAGAAGAGCGAGTACGTCCAGAAGGACGAGTGGGAAGCCGTGAATTCGGCCAACGCGTTGTGGGCGCGCGCCAAGAAGGACATTTCCGACGAGCAATACGCCGAGTTCTACAAGAACCTCAGCTACGACCAGGATGCGCCCCTGGCCTGGAGCCACAACCGCGTGGAGGGCAGCACCGAATACACGCAGCTGCTCTACATCCCGTCCAAGGCGCCCATGGACATGTGGAACCGCGATCGCAAGGCCGGCATCAAGCTGTATGTGCGCCGGGTTTTCATCATGGACGAGGCCGAAAGCCTGATGCCTTCGTACCTGCGCTGGGTCAAGGGCGTGGTGGACTCGGCCGACCTGCCGCTCAACGTGAGCCGTGAGCTGCTGCAGGAAAGCCGCGATGTGAAGGCCATCCGGGAAGGCAACACGCGCCGCGTGCTGGCCATGCTGGAAGACCTGGCGAAGAAAGACAAGATGCCCGAAGCCGCCGAGGCCGTTGACGGTGTGACCGATGTGGTGAGCGAAGAGGACAAAGCCGCAGCCGAAAAAGACGCCGGCAAGTATTCAGCCTTTTACGCCGAGTTCGGGGCCGTGCTGAAAGAAGGCCTGGGCGAGGATTTCGCCAACCGCGAAAAGATCGCCAAGCTGCTGCGCTACGCCAGCACCACCTCCGACACGGTGACCGTGGGCTTTGCCGACTACAAGGCGCGCATGAAAGAGGGCCAGGACACCATCTACTACATCACCGCCGATTCGTTGGCTGCGGCCAAGAACAGCCCGCAGCTGGAGGTGTTCAAGAAGAAGGGCATCGAAGTCCTGCTGATGGCCGATCGCGTGGACGAATGGGCCATGTCCCATGTGCAGGAGTTCGACGGCACCCCGCTGCAGAGCGTGGCCAAAGGCGCGGTGGACCTGGGCAAGCTGCAGGACGAAGAAGAAAAGAAGGCCGCTGAAGCCGCTGCCGAGAGCTTCAAGCCCACGCTGGACAAGCTCAAGGAAAGCCTCAAGGACAAGGCCAAGGATGTGCGCGTGACCACGCGACTGGTCGATTCGCCCGCCTGCCTGGTGGTCGAAGATGGCGACATCTCCAACCAGCTGACGCGCATGCTCAAGGCCGCAGGTCAGCCGGCGCCCACCAGCCAGCCGATCCTGGAGGTGAACGCCGAGCATCCGCTGGTCAAGAAGCTGGAAGGCTCTGCCCACTTCGATGACCTGGCCCACATCCTGTTTGACCAGGCCTTGCTGGCCGAGGGCGGCTTGCCCGACGACCCGGCCACCTATGTGAAGCGGGTGACGACCTTGCTGGTCTGACGGCCATGCGGAGCCTGGTTGCCAGGCTCTAAAATCCCAGGCCTGAGGCACTTGTGTGCCTCAGGCCTTTTTTGTGACGGTCCATTGCTTGGAGCGGCCTCACGCCACGCCACGCCGATCCGGCCACCGATTGCCCCGAATGACATCAGCCAAGACCGTTTTCAAGTTCCTCATGTATGCCGCTGTGCTGGCGTCCTGCGTGTACTTTGGTCTGGCGTTCAAGAAGCACGTTGACAGCCTGCCGCACATCGATCTGAGCTGGCAGACGGTGCTGGTGGCGATCATGAGCGTCTGCACTGTGGTGCTGACCCATTTCTTTGGGACCCACGTCTGGCGCCTGCTGATGGCCGACCAGAACCACCGCGTGCCCACGCGCCTGGCAGTGCAGGTGTTCTTCATCTCGCAGCTGGGGAAATACCTGCCGGGCAATGTGGGGCAGTTTCTGGGGCGGGGCGTGCTGGCCAAGTCCACGGGCATTCCGGTGGGGGTGGCCGTGGGCACAGCGGTGTTCGAAGGCATCTGGAACCTGGTGATCAGCCTCACCCTGGCGCTTTTGTCGACCTGGGTCCTCTACGATCTGGCCACGGTGCACACCGTGAACCCCGCCTTCGGCGCCAAGGCCGGCTGGTTGCTGGCACTGGCGCTGTTGCTGCCGTGGCTCAGCGTGAAGGTGCTCAATGCCGTGTTGCCCAATCTCAGCCGCAAGGTGGGTGGTGGCGAGTTGCTGCGGCTGCCACGTTTGCGCACGTCTTTGCTGGTGTCCTTGCTGATCCTGATCAACTTCATGTTGCTGGGGTTCGTCCTGAAGCTGCAGGCGGAGGTGTTCTTTGCAGCGCCCCCAGTTGATTGGCTGAGCATCACGCTGTTGTTCAGCAGTGCCTGGGTGGCGGGGTACGTCGTGCCAGGGGCTCCGGGCGGCTTGGGGGTGCGTGAAGCCATGATGGTGGTGCTGCTCACCCCATTGACCGGAGCCCCTGTGGCCACGGGTCTGGCGGTCAGCATGCGGCTCACTTCCCTGCTCGGTGACGGCATGAGTGTGTTGGTGGGGGTGGTGAGCCGCAAGCTGCAGCAGCGCCGTGAAGGGGCAGACGTGTTGGGCTGAAGCGCCCGTTTTGTTGTCAGAAAGCTGCAGATCAGGGTGATGGTGCTGGCAGGCGTCGATTTTTTGTCCTGGGTCACCGCAACCCAAATGCGCCGTCAGGGCCGTGTGCGGTTTTTGAGCCTTCCCAGAGGTGGTGCGGCCAAGGGCTCAGTGTGTCGGGTGCCATCGGTGGAACCACACCCGGTTCAGGATTCGCCGCCCGTGTGTTGCGGTGAGGCTCAGGGGTTTTTAGGGGCTGTCTCGGGCCGACTTCTGACTACACTCGGGGAGTCAGACCTCGTCTTTGAACGGCCGCGCCTTGGCTGTTCCATTCCCAACCACCGAGATCACCCACACCGTGCAGCTACAGCGCCCATTTGATCCCGTCATATCGTTTCGGAACAGCCAGGGAGAAGTTGCACGGGGGACCATGACCAGCCTCCAGCGGCAGTCGTTGGTGATGGAGATTTACAACCCCTATTCCATCGTGCAAGTGAGTGAGGTGCTCAACGAGCTCACCATCCGCTCTGGCGATCGCAGCATCTACAAGGGCAAGGCTGTGGTGGTCAGCTTGCTCAATACAGGGTTGATGGCCGTGGTCTCGCTCGCGCTCATCGATGAGTGGTCGGATCTCAACGCGATTCGCGGTGACCTGGGAAAGGTCGGCGATGAGGCCAGGCGCTTTGTGACGGACTGGGAGACGCGCTTTCGCATTCGCGAGAGCTACCAGGTCACCATCAGTGAGTTCAGGGCATTTTTGTCAGAGACGGCTCGCTGGATCGATCAAGCGGACATGTCGTCTGTTTTGCCGCGAGCTGACGATGGCCGTATCCGTGCCGATGTCTTTGAGGAGCTCGCTGCCCCCATCATGCGAAAGGGCGTGGATTATTTTGAGTGGCTGGAGGAAGAGGGAGGTCGAGTCCCTCAAGAAGACTCCATCGCACATCGGAGCTTTGCTCAGGCCGCCTTGCATCCGCTGTTGTTGCGTGCTCCATTTGTATACCGAACCTTTGCCAAGCCGCTTGGATATGCGGGCGATTATGAGATGGTCAATCAGATACTGGATGACCCTCAGCGAGGCAGCAGCACGTACTTCCAGATCATGAACGCCTTCTTTCTCAAGGCGGATGTGGCGGAGGCCCATCGAAATCGTATCGACATACTTGTGGAGTACCTGGGCCGGCTCGCTGCAACGGCTCAAACTGCCGGGCAGAAAATCAGGGTGCTGAATGTTGCGTGTGGGCCCGCGGTCGAAATTCAACGTTTCATCGCGTCTGATCCGAATGCCGCTAACCTGGAGTTCACGATGCTCGATTTCAGTGAGCCAACGCTTGAGTACACGAGATCCTGTGTGGCACAAGCCATGTTGAAAGGGGGGCGTGATGTCAAGGTCGAATACGTCCACGAGTCGGTCCATCAACTGCTCAAGCGCGCATCCAAAGGCGGGGGCGTGCTGGGGGAGGATTGCTTCGACTTCGTGTATTGCGCCGGTCTTTTTGACTACCTGACCGATAAGGTTTGCGCCCGTTTGCTGGACTATTTTGTTGGGCGTGCAAATCCTGGGGGCTCGATTCTTGTGACCAATGTGCATTCGGACAATCCGCAAAAGAATGTGATGGAGCATCTCCTGGAGTGGCATCTGATCTACCGGGATGAGGCGAGTCTGAGCGCTGTGCTGCCGACACCACGAAAGGACACCAGGATCTTCAAAGACAAGACCGGGGTGAATATCTTTGCCGAGTTTCGTGTACCGGGCTCAATTTGAGGTTGACCGTGGTGGCCTCAACCTCGTCCTTGTCCCCTTATCACATGGAGCTGAGTGACTTCAGGCTTGGGTACAGCCGCGCCGGATCCCTTGTGTCGATCTTGCTGGTTTTGGCTGGCCTGGGGTTGGATTTCACCTTGTACCGCGATCTTTTCGAGGTGTTGGCGCCCGCACGTTTTGTTGTCGCCGCGTTGACGCTCGTCATATTCAAGGTGTTGCATTCTGAAGTTGGCTTGCGCTTTGTTCGTCCACTGACACTGCTTTGGCTTGCGCTGCCACAGGTCATGATTGCCTGGATGATCTGGGTGACCGACGGAGAACAATCCATCTACTTCGTGGGGCTGCATCTGGCACTGTATGCCACGGGCATCATCTTGCCCATCACCTTCCTGGAGAGTCTTGGGTTCGGGATCTTTACGTATGTGTTGTATGCGGCTGCCTGTTACTTTCACGCGGAGGGAATACAGGATCTGAATCGGTTCCTGGGGCTCTCCCTGTTTATTCTGTTTTCGGCCTTCATCAGTTCGTTCTGCACTTACTTCAACGAGCGAGGTCGGTTCAACTTGTTTTCGCTTCAACGGCAGGTGTCAGAAAAAAACGAGTCTTTGCAAGCTATCAATAGAACGCTGGCTGAAGTCAAGGGGCAACTCATCCAGCGCGAAAAGATGGCGGCTATCGGCACCCTGTCCGCCGGGCTCCTGCATGAGCTGAACAACCCGGTGAACTACAGCCTGATGGCCATCAACATGGGGCTGACTTTGCCTGCGGTCAAGAGTGACGAGCTCTTGCGCGAGAGTCTCAACGATGCCCGCGAAGGCATGGATCGTGTGCAGAACATCGTGTCGGATCTTAAAACGTTTGCCTACCAGAAGCCGGGTGAAGACAGCCAGCGGCCGTTCTTGCTCGAGCGCGCCGTGCGATCGGCACAACGGCTGGCCGGGCATGAGCTCAAGGGCGTGGAGGTTGTGGTCGATATGCCTCAGGACACCCACGTGATTGGCGATGAACCAGCCCTGATTGGCGTTTTTATCAACCTGTTGAGCAATGCGGCCCACGCCATGGTGAGGGCGAATCAGAAACACCCGCGTATCGATGTGCGTGCCTGGGTGGAGGGTGGGCGCATGCGCGTGGCGTTGCGAGACAACGGGCACGGCATATCGCCTGAACACATCGGGCGCGTTTTTGAACCCTTTTTCACCACCCGCGATGTGGGCGCGGGGCTGGGGCTGGGCCTGAGTGTGAGCTACGGCATTGTTCAGCGCCACGGCAGCACGCTGGCGGTGCACAGCGCTGTGGATGAGTGGACCGAGTTCACTTTTGATTTGGCGAGACCCTGAATGAAGCAGTTTGTTGTTCCCGAGGTGTTGCCCGGCGCAAACGCCCATGTTGTGCTGATGGTGGACGACGAGCCGCAGGCCCGTAAATGGTTTTCGCGCCTGTATGGAGACGAATTTGTGGTCTGGACCGCTGACAGCGTGGATCAGGCGTTGCAGTTGCTGGCTGCCGGCGGTCATGCGGTGGCCGTGGTCCTGACCGACTTTCGCATGCCGGGTCGCGATGGTGTGGCCCTGTTGCGTTCCCTGCGCGCCGACTACCCTCATGTCGTGCGCTTGCTCGCCTCTGCCTATGCGGACAAAGAGGTAGCACTGGCGGCGGTGAACCAGGGGCAGGTTGAAGGTATTCTGGAAAAGCCGCTGGACGATGCACTGACCAGGCGGACCTTGCGTGAGGCGCTCGTTCAAGGTTCGGAGCGTGCGCGCCATCTGGCCATTTCCAAGCAGCGGGCCGATAGCTTGCGGGAAACACTGGGCTTTCTGGCCCATGAGGTGGCCACCCCTCTGGCGACGGTGAGCGGGTATTTGTCTGGCATGCGAGACCGTCACCACCTGGCGCCGCAGCTGGAACCAGGAATTGCCCGCATGACCGAGCGCCGTCCAGGGGAGGTGATGCACATGATTGACGCAGCGCAACGGCGCACCGAATATGCGCAATCCCTGGTATCGACCTTTGTTCAAAGCGCCCGCGACGCCTGTGTGGGCGGATCGGGGGCGAGTTTGCGGGCCCGGGATCTGGTGCAGGCTGTGCAAGCCGAATACCCGTTCGAGGCCGACGAGGGCGACTGGTTTGACGGTGACGTGGAGGCCGACTTTGAGTTGCCCGGTCGCCGTGATTTGCTCTACCTCGTGCTCTGCACGCTGGTCAAGAACGCCTTGGTCGCCATGCGCACGGCCAAACCCGAGCGGCCCCGTCTGCAGGTCAGGCTCACGCGTGCAGCGGCGGCACCCGGCATGTCACCGGCGCCGGCCATTGTGGTGATCGACAATGGTCCCGGCATTCCAGAGGCGGTGTTGAGCCGTTTGACCCGCGAGCCGGTGACCACGCGCGCCGAGACCGGCGGGAGTGGCATGGGCTTGCTGTTTTGCCAGCGGGTGATGAACTCTCTTGGGGGCTCGGTCAGCGTGGCTTCCGAACTGAGCGCGGGTGCATCGGTGACGCTGCATTTTCTTTCGATACATCCGAATCAGGAACTGGCATGAAACCCACCAAAATTCTGTACGTGGACGATGAGGCCATGGCCTTGAAGTATTTCGATCGCCTGGTGAGCCCCATGGCTCCGGTGATCACGGCGATCTCGGTGGAAGCCGGTCGTGCGGCGCTGGCCGAACACGGTGACGAGATCGCGGTGCTGGTGTGCGATCAACGCATGCCGGGCGAGCAAGGCAATGCCTTGTTGCGCCACGCCCGCGAGTATTACCCGGGCATTGTCCGCATGCTCACCACCGCCTATTCCGAGCTGGGGGACGCCATCGAGGCGATCAACACAGGCGAAATCTACCGCTACATCAACAAGCCCTGGGAAATGGAAAGCCTGCGGGCCGACCTGAAGAACGCACTGGAGCTGGCCGAGTTGCGCAGCGAGCGTGACGACCTCATGCGCGACAAGTTGCTGGCCCAGCAAGGGCAGTTGCTGGCCAATCGCATGGCTTCGTTGCTGATGTTGACGGCGGCGGTGCAACGGGAAGCACACGATGCGGCCCTGTTTCAGTTTGCAGAAGGCGCCCTGGTGTGCCGCAGCAACCATCCCGCGGTGGACTGGAACCGCTGGGAGCATGCAGACCTGTTGCAGGCCGAGGCGCAGCGGGGCGTGGCCATCGCGTCGCATCTGCGGCACTGGTTGCAACTGTGGGAAGCAGATGCCGCCGATGGACCACAGGCTTTGCGTGTGCTGGCAGAGTTGCTCGACGGCGATCCTCTGGGAGATGGCACCGTGCTGGTGGCGGACGAGAAAGCCTTTACGGCGCTCCTGACAGCGCCTGCCGGACAGGTGGTGACGGCGCACCAGTGTGTCTGGCTGGCCTGGTTGCTGTGGCAACGCGGCCTGGCCCGGCTGGACGCCGTCGACGGCTCGTTCCGGGTGAGCCTGGCCACGGCCAGTGTGTTGCCGGGTGACTGGCTGGCGGATGCCATGGAACGCCTGATGCAACCTCGATAGGTTGCTTGCGCCGGCCCTTGTCACCCCTTTGGTGAACAAGGGGTCCGGCTGTCGCTGGCCTCAGCTCAACGAAAACGTCTGACCGATGGCGGGATCGCTGCGGCCTGAGAGCATGCGGGTGTAGGCCGTTTCGAGCGCGGCCTGTCCGCTGTGGTGCTCTACCCTCATCCAGGGACTGGCCGGGTCGGTGGCTTGGGCGGTGAAGGCCTGCCAGGCTGTCACCATGCGTTGGCCCAGCTCGGCCGCACCCCAGTCTTTGTTGCGCTTTTTCACCTGGGCGGGGGCGAAGAACATGGTTGGCGTGGGGCCGGGCAGGCCTTTGGCGCCACGCAGGCTCTCCACGTGGGTGGCGCCAATGGCACAGCTGTATTTCAGCGCGGTGAAGCGCTCATGGATCGCGGTGCGCAACTGGCCATTGCCGGCAAAGTCCAGGTAGACGCAAGGCGTGTCGGCGGGCAACTGGTCCAGCTCGCCATAGCCCAGCACCTGGTTGTAGCAGCCCAGTTGCTCGCAGAACGCCTTGTTGCTGTCGGAGGTGAGGCCCATCACCTGAATGCCTTTGCGCTGGGCCAGCTGGAACGCTGTGCCATAGGCGGTCTTGCTGGAGGCGCTGGACAGCAGCAGTGTCGTGGCACCAAAGAAGGCGTTGTCGTCCAGGAAGTCGTCGATCAGCCAGGACGTCAGGAAAAGGGGGCGCAACAGCGCCTGCACGCTTTCGGTACCAGGCTGGTGAAATGCATCGGTGGCGCTGCGGACATACTGGTTGTAGACAGCATGGAGCTCGGCGCGGTGGGGGGCTGCGTCCGAGAAGCCCAGGGCAGTCACCCGATCGGGTTGCAGCACCGCCCGGGTTGATGTTGGCCAGTAGCCGTAGAAACGTTCGCCCACCGGCACGTCGCCATGCTTCGATTCGATCACCGTGGCAAAGCCCCAGACCGGGATGATGCCCCAGTCTGCATCGCCCGACGGGTAGAAATCCCAATAGCGCATGGCGTCGCCCATCGCCGCGTAGGTGATGTTGTTGGCGGTCAACGCAAACAGGTCCACAGCCAGGCGGATCTGGCCTTCGGACAGGGCGGCATCGTCAGTGGTTTGCCAGCGCGTCTCCGTGATCGGGTTCTTGCGCACTTGAAAGGTGGTGGTCATGGGTCTCCGGCTCCTTGTGGGTATGGAAATCACCACGTTAAAGCAAACAGCCCACCGGCTCAATGCGGGTGGGCTGCCTGGGTGACAGTGCCGGAGCACTGCCAGAGTGGCCTTGTCAGGCCAGCGTGATCGTCACGTCGATGTTGCCGCGTGTCGCGTTGGAGTAAGGGCACACCTGGTGGGCTGCGTCGACCAGGGTCTGGGCCTGAGTGCGGTCCATGCCGGGCAGGGACACGGTCAGGCGTGCGGCGATGCCATAGCCGCCGGTGATGGGGCCGAGGTCGACCTCACCGTCGACGGCCACATCGGCGGGTACGGCGATTTTCATCTGGCCGGCCACGGCCTTCATGGCGCCGATGAAGCAGGCCGAGTAGCCTGCAGCGAACAGCTGCTCGGGGTTGGTGCCCGTGCCTGGGCCACCAGGTGAGGAGTGGGTGACTTCCAGCCGGCCGTCGTCGGATTTCGAGGCGCCATCACGGCCACCGGTGGTGTGGGTGCGGGCGGTGTAGAGGACTTTGTCGAGGGTTGCCATGATGAGGCCTTTCTAGGTTGGGCTTCGGGAGAAGCTGGAGGACAGAAACAGGGAAATGGAAGCGTTGGGCTGGTGTGGTGTTGCGTGCTTGATGGAAAAAATAAAAGCGATGGATTTTTGGCCAGGATGAGGCGCAAACCACAGCAATCGCACCGCTATTGCGCGGATTTGCAACGAAGTCATGGTCAAAAAGACGCGGGTTTATGTTCCAGATAGCGCGTAACACCACACTAGGGGCTCAGCCCACCAGACGGTCTCGCAGGGCCTGAACCTGGCGGGTGAGCGAGGCCACTTCGGCCAGGTCACATTGGGTGGCCTGGAGGATGCAGCCGGGGATGCGGCGGGCCCGGGTCTTCAGCGCGCGGCCTTCCGCCGTGAGCACCACGCGCACACGGCGTTCGTCTTCCGCGTCGCGCAATCGGGTCAGCCAGCCAGCGGCTTCCAGTCGTTTGAGCAAGGGGGTCAAGGTGCCCGAGTCGAGGTTGAGGCGCTGGCCCAGTTCGGACACGCTCACGCCGTCTTGCTCCCACAGCACCAGCAGGGCCAGGTACTGCGGGTAGGTCAGCCCCAGCTCATCGAGCAGGGGCTTGTAGAGCTTGGTCATGGCCAGCGACGCCGAATACAGGGCGAAGCACAGCTGGTTGTCGAGCCGCAGGGCTTGATCGGTGAGGGATGGCTTGTGAGGCATGGGTGTACTGTATCGGGCAATTAAATTGCACGCAATTTAATTGTGAATAACCTTTTGCCATTTGTGGCGATCGACTCCCTGCGTGTTCTCCGGTGTGAAGCGTGTTACGTGCAGGCTGGCGTGGACCTGCGGGTGCGGGGGTAAGACCCCGGGCGCAGGGTCCTGGTGATGGTCGGGGCTCAGGCCACCAGGGGGTCGTTTTGCATTTCTTCGATCTGCTCCACCAGCATGTCGACCTGGCCTTGCCAGTAGTCGCGGCTGCCGAACCAGGGGAAGTTGATCGGGAAGGCGGGGTCTTCCCAGCGCCGCGCCAGCCATGCGCTGTAGTGGATCAGGCGCAGCGTGCGCAGGGGCTCGATCAGGGCCAGTTCACGCCGGTCGAATGGGCGCAGTTCTTCGTAGCCGTCGATCAGGGCGCCGAGCTGCTGGTTCTGCTGGCGCCGCTCGCCGCTGAGCAGCATCCAGAAGTCTTGCACGGCCGGGCCCATGCGGGCGTCGTCCAGATCCACAAAATGCGGCCCGGCGCCGGGCTCACCTTCGGGCGTCCAGAGGATGTTGCCGGGGTGGCAGTCGCCGTGCAGGCGGATGCGACGGATCTGGTCGGGGTCGTTCGGGGGCGTGGCGCGCAGACAAGGGTGGGCGTCGATGAGCGCCAGGGCTTCTTCCAGGGTTTCGCGCCAGGCCGATTGCACCTCGGGCGCCACCATGTGGTGTTGCAGCAGCCAGTCGCGGGGCTCCTGGGCGAAGTTGGCCAGGTCCAGTGCGGGGCGCACCACAAAGGGCTGCTCTGCGCCCACGTTGTGGATGCGGGCCAGAAAGCGTCCAATCCACTCCAGCACATCCATCTGGTCCAGCTCAGGCCGGCGGCCACCCCGCCGAGGGCTGACGGCGAAGGCAAAACCGTTGAAATGGTGCAAGGTCTGGCCGTTCAGCCGGAGGGGGGGCACGGCCGGAATCTCGGCCGCCGCCAGGGCCTCGGCAAAGCCGTGCTCTTCCACAATCTGGGCGTCGCTCCAGCGTTCAGGGCGGTAGAACTTGGTCACCACCTGGGCGTGGCCCTCATAGGGGGACTCCAGATGAATCTGGTAGACCCGGTTCTCGAAACTGTTGAGCGCCGTCATGCGGCCGTCGCCCCACAGGCCCACGCTGGCCAGCGCGTCTTGCACCACGTCGGGGGTGAGAGCGGTGTAGGGATGCACGTGCGAAAGGGGCGATGGGTTCATGTCTCCATTGTCGCCGCCCGCCCATGCCAGAATCGAAGCATGGTCAAGTTCCGCAATCACCGCCACCACCTCATGCGAAGGGGGTTGCTGTACTCGCTGGGCCTGTGCGTCGTGATTTTGCTGATCGGTGGCGCGGGTTTCTGGGCCCTGGAGCCCGACATCCACTCTTTGCACGAAGGCTTGTGGCTGGCGTTCACCACGGCGGCCACCGTAGGTTATGGCGATACCGTGCCGCAGACGCAGGCTGGTCGCATTTTTGCCGTGCTGGTGGTGCTGATGGGCCTGGCGGTGCTGTCGCTGGTCACCGCGTCGCTGGCGGCGGTCTTTGTGGAGCGCGACGTCCAGGTTGACGAGCGCCAGATCGAGTTGGACCTGCTGCGCGAGATCCGGGCCCTGCGCCACCAGGTCAATGCCCTGGAACGCCGGCTGGATCCCGATGCCCCCGAAACACCTGTTGAAGAGAAGACTTTGTGAAACCCCAGAAAACCCTGCAGGAGCAATTGCCCGAGTTGCGTCCTGGCCAGTCGATCGAGCTGCTCAAGGAGCTGCACATCCTCACGCGCGACGGCAAACTGAACCAGGACACGCGGCGCAAGCTCAAGCAGGTCTACCACCTGGTGCAGTTCATCGAGCCCTTGCTGAACGAGGTCTTGAAGTCCAAAGGCGACGTCACCTTGGCCGATCACGGGGCGGGCAAGTCCTACCTCGGCTTCATCTTGTACGACCTGTTTTTCAAGGACAAGTCTGTGGGTTGGGTCACCGGCGTGGAGACCCGCGCCGAGCTGGTGGAACGCTCGCAGGCGCTGGCCACCCGGTTGGGGTTCGAGCGCATGCGTTTCCTGGCGACTACGGTGCAAGAGGCGCTGACCCACCCCGACCTGCCGCCGACCATCGACGTGGTCACGGCCTTGCACGCCTGCGACACCGCCACCGATGACGCCATCGCCT
>JBFHEQ010000008.1:0-18566 GCA_041584075.1 Hydrogenophaga sp. | reverse complement strand
TTGGGCACCAGCCGCATCTGGTAAAGCCAGTTGTTGTGCGACATCGGACAGCCCTTGGCATGTGATTCAGTACCCGAGGACCAGCACAGGCTGAAAATATCGTTGGCACTGACGCTGACAGCGTCCAGCAGGGCCTGGTCTGGTGCCTGTGCGGCCAAAGCGGTGACGTCTTCAATCGCCAAGGTGGCGTAGCCTAGCTTGGCAGCCATCGAAATGTGGTCGAAGCCCTTGAAATTTTTTACGCCGATGTAGAGCTGCGCCTGACTGGCCTCTGCGACGTTGCGCAACTCGGTTTCGCGCCACTGCATGGCCACCGGAGACAGCACGCCTCCGGCGCGGGACACAGCAAAGTACAACGCAATCAACTCCCAGACATTGGGTAACTGCGCAACCACAACATCGTCTTTTTTAAGTCCACGGCGAATCAGCCCGGTGGCAATCGCGTCGACGGCTTTGCCGAACTCGCTCCAAGTTACCGAGGTGGCGGGCGTGCCGATGAGCGCCTCACGGTCTGGTGTATCGACGATGGCCACTCGTTGCGGAACATCGACAACATGTGCCGCAACCACATCAAGCAGGGTGCGGCCCCCCCAAAGTTTGGCGGCAGTGTAGTGTTCAATCGTAGAAGGCGAATGCAGGATCATGAGTAGTTTCTTCAGAAAATTTTGATTAAATCAACGAAAAGCTTTGGTCAGCTCTGGGGATCGAAACCATGGAAGCTGGCAAACGCCTCCACATCGGTTCGTTCGGTAATGAAGGCATTCTCCGGGGCCGACAGATCCTCGTGCCCGAGGGCGATGCCGCAGGCGAGGATTTCGTGGTCACTGATCGGCAACTGGGCGCGCGCCACCTTGTGGAACCAGGCAAACGCGGCCTGCGCACAGGTGTGCAGTCCCTGCGCGCGCGCGGCCACCAGAATGTTCTGGATGAACATGCCCAGGTCCATGAAGCTGCCAGTGTTCAAACGGCGGTCGAGCGTGACGAGCAGCCCCACCGGCGCGTCGAAGAACGTGTAGTTGCGCAGCATCTGGCGCTCGCGTGCCGCCGCGTCGTCGCGGGCGATGCCCAGGCTGGCATACAAACCGAAACCGCAGCGACGCCGGCGCTCCAGATAAGGCTCGACCCAGGTCGTGGGGTAATACGCGTACTCGGGCTGATGCCGGTCAGGCTCGTGCGTGGCCGCCTCAATGAAGGCATCACACAGGCGCTGCCGGGCCTCACCCGCCACCGCATACACCTTCCACGGCTGCACGTTGTTGCCACTCGGGGCACGCGCCGCCACGCTCAGAATGTGCTGCACCACCGAGGAAGGAACGGAGGCAGGTAGAAACCGCCTGACCGATTTTCGGCTGCGGATCGCTTCGTCGACATGCACGGATAGACCGCCTTTCTGACTACGTAGAGCTGCGGAGAAGAAACGACGCGGTGAGACTGCACCGCTGGACTCCAATACGACGTTCGGATAGGATTGCCACATGAATTCTACCAAACAACCGTTTGATTGGGCGCCTTCCCCTGAACTGATGGCGCAGTCCAACCTGACCGCTTTTTTGCACAAAGTGGGCGAGTCCGACTTCGAAAACTTGAGTGCCCGTGCCGACGCCGATCCGGCCTGGCTGATGCAAGAGGTGTTCGAGTTCTGCGACTTCCGCTTCTACCAGCCCTACACGCAGATGCTTGACACCTCGCGCGGCATCGAATGGGCACGCTGGTGCATCGGCGGCACCACCAACATCGTGCTGAACTGCCTGGAACGGCACCGCGGAACGCCGGTGTGGGACCAGCCTTTCCTGGTGTGGGAGGGCGAAGACCCGAAAAACCGCAAGTCCTTGAGCTACCGCGAATTTGACGCCGAAGTCTGCCGCCTGGCCGGAGCGCTGCAGTCGCTGGGCATCGGCCAGGGCGACCGGGTCGGCCTGTACCTGCCCAATCTGCCGGAGACCTTTGTCGCATTCTTTGCCGTACTGAAAATTGGCGCCGTGTTGATGCCGCTGTTCTCCGGCTTCGGGCCGCAGCCCATTGTCGCCCGCCTGAACGACGGCGAGGCCAAGGCGGTGCTGACGGTGGACGGCACCTGGCGGCGCGGCACGCCCGGCGTAATGAAGTCGGTGCTGGACGAAGCACTTGCCGAGGTGCCCAGCGTGCAGCACGTGGTGGTGCTGCGCCACCTGGGCGACGCCGCCCCCTGCCCGATGACGCCGGGACGCGACCACGACTGGGCCAGCCTGGTCGCCGGCCAGCCTCACGACATGCCGACCGCCGAGATGGCCGCCGACGCGCCCGCCGTGCTGCTCTACACCTCTGGCACCACCGGCAAGCCCAAGGGCTGCGTCTGGACGCACGTCGGCTTCCTGGGCTCGATGGTCACGCGCGACATGCACATCTGTGCCGATTTCAAGTCGAGCGACCGTTTCTTCTTCATGAGCGACATGGGCTGGATGGTGGGCGCCATGTGCGCCTGCATTCCGAGCTATTTCGGCGGCAGCCTGCTGGTGGCCGAAGGCACGCCCGACTTCCCCGACACGGGCCGCTTCTGGCGCCTGGTGCAAGATCACAAAGTCACCTACCTGGGTGTCGCGCCCACGCTGATCCGCAGCCTGATGCGCTACGGCGACGAAGAAGTCCAGCGCTACGACTTGTCTTCGCTGCGCATCACCTGCTCCGGCGGCGAGGCCTGGACCGAGGCGCCCTGGCGCTGGTTCTTCAAGCACATCTGCAAAGAGAAATTGCCGTTCCTCAACATCGTCGGCGGCACCGAGGTGGGCGGCTGCAACTTCACCGGCACCCTGCACCATCCCTTGCGGCCAGGCTCGTTCGGCGCGCGCGGGCTCGGCGCCGGGGTTGACATCGTCGATGAAAGCGGCGAGCCGGTCGGCGCGGGCCAGGTCGGCGAGCTGGTGCTGCGCAACCCCAACATCGGCTTCACCAAGAGCCTGTGGCGCGACGACGAACGCTACCTCGACAGCTACTGGCGCACCATTGCGGGCGTCTGGGTGCATGGCGACTTTGCGATGCGCGATGCGGACGGCCTGTTCTACATCCTCGGACGCAGCGACGACACGATTAAGGTCTCAGGCAAGCGCACCGGCCCGTCGGAGATCGAAACCCTGCTCACCGGCACCGGCAAGGTGTCAGAGGCGGCGGTGATCGGCGTGCCCGACGAGATCAAGGGCTCGGCCATCGTCTGCGTCTGCGTGCCGATGCCCGGCGTGGCGGCGGACGCGGCGCTGAAGGCCGAACTGTCGCAGGCGGTCGTCCATGGCATGGGCGCCTCCTACCGCCCCCGGCAGGTGCTGCTGGTCAGCGACCTGCCCAAGACGCGCAACATGAAGATCATGCGCCGCGTGGTGCGGGCGTTGTACAAGGGCGACAGTCCGGGCGACTTGTCGTCGCTGGTCAACCCGGAAACGGTGGCCGAGCTGCAGGGCAAACTTGCAAAAGCTTGAGCCTGGTTGTGCGCCATATCCTGCCCTGACGGGCAGGATGTGGCCCCGGATTTTTCACGCCTCTGACGATGTCGCCGCAGTATGCGACGCCGTCAGCAAATCGCAAACCACCTGCAGTTCCTCGTCGTCACGCGGCCCATAGACCATCACGATGTTCCCGGGCAGGCCATATTGACCCGCCAGCGGATGCAACTCCGCCCAGCCGTTTTCGATGACCTGGGGAACGATCTCGGGCGGCAAGGTCATGTGCAGACTGCCGTCACTGGGCGGGTGGATGTGGGCGAACTCCTTGCCGAACATGAAGGCGCCGAAGGACTGGCATCCGCATCGCGGTAAATAAAAAGCACGCGCTCCGGGAACAGACACCTGGCTCGGACCAACTTCCACGCTGCCCAGGGACTGCCCCCTCTCGAAAACCAGCTCTTGCAGTTCTACCGGCGCATTCTGTTCAAGCTGCGTGTGCGGGTCGCTTGGCGTCGTTTGTGGGCGAGCGCCACGGCGCTGATGGCTGAGATAACTTGTCATGCGGTTCTCCGTCTTCGCACTTCATCGTTTGTTGCTGTACACCTGCCGCGAGGGTAACCGGCAACACCCCTCCGGCGACAAGCGCCTACCGGCCCAGCAAGCCACCGCCACTCAGACCCCGCCTTCCTGGCCGAACCTGAAGCTGGAGACGGTGACGCCGCCAAAGAAGCCTTCCTCGTGGTACACGCACACGGTTTCATCATGCCCGGCGGCACCCACCGCCACCATCAGGGGCAGCAGATGGTCTTCTTGCGGATGGGCCACGCGGGCGGCCGGCGCGTCTTGCCAGTCGATCAGCCGCTGCTCACGCTGGTGCGGCTCGGTGGTGATCAAGGTCTGCTGCAGCCAGTCGTCGAATTGCATTGACGGCCCTGCGGCGGACGGCCCCATGCGGCGCGTGTTGTCGTAGCTCAGCCCGCTGCCGACGATCAGCACGCCCTGCTCGCGCAGCGGCGCCAGGGCACGGCCGACGGCCAAATGCTCTGCCGGGTCATAGCCCGCGCGCAGTGACAGTTGCACGACCGGCACATCGGCCAGCGGGTACATCACCACCAGCGGCGCGAAGCTGCCGTGATCGAACCCGCGCTGGGCATCGAGCCGCGCCGAGAACCCTGCGGTCTGGATCAACTGCCGCGCCTGCTCGGCCAGCGCTGGCAGGCCCGGAGCCAGGTACTGGACATGGTAGGTATGCTCGGGGAAGCCAGCGTAGTCGTAAACCATGGGAGGCCGTTCGGCGGCCATCACGGTGAACTCGCGCTCCTCCCAATGGGCGGAGATCACGAGCACCGCCTTCGGTCGCTCGCCGAGCTGGCGCGGCATGTCCCGCAGGGACTGCGCCAGACGGTCGTACATGCCGTTGGACTGCGCCATCATGTATCGCCAGGGCCCACCGCCGTGTGAGATGAAGTAGGTCGGCAATCGCTCCGTTGTCACGGGCATGGTCCGCTCTTACAGAGCTTTATGCGTGCCGTCGCAAAGCGCGCCGTTCTTGCTTTGCTTGCAGCCGCAAAAATAGACAGTCTTGCTTTCGTCGGCGCTGTAGTTGGTCGGCACGAACTCGCCGCCCTTGTGGCTGCCGTCGCAGAACGGCTGCGATTTGCTGAGACCGCAGGCACACCAGTAGTAGTCCTTGCCTTTTTCCACGTCGATTGCGAACGGCGTGGTGGCGGCGATATGCGGCTTACTCATGTTGAGCTCCTGAGGATGATTAAGAAGTGATACGGCATTGGTTGAAGGCATCAACGAAAGCGCGGCTGATGGGCAGCCTCTTTGAGACTGGATGTCTACCCGACTGACCATGAGGAATAGCTTAATGTTTAATTTTGGTTAATCAATAGCTGTATTATTAACACATCATTTCCTCACAAGAAACCATAAATGGATCGTCTGACCAGCCTTCGCGTTTTCAGGGAAGTGGTCGAGGCTGGCAGCTTTTCCCGCGCCGCGGCGCGCCTCACCATGTCCGCTCCGATGGCCAGCAAGCATGTCGCCCAGCTCGAACGAGACCTCGGTGCGAGGTTGCTGCACAGGACCAGCCGCAAGCTCAGCCTGACGGAGGCCGGCGCGATGTACTACGCACAATGCCGCGAGGCGCTCGACACGCTGCAGGCTGCCGAAGCGGCGCTTCGGCAAAGCGCGCAGGCACCACGCGGACAATTGAAAATCAGCGCGCCCGTCTGGTGTGCAAACCGGCATTTCGCCAGCGTACTGGCGGCCTACCGCAACACCTATCCGGAGGTGCTGGTCGACATGCGACTGGAGAACCGCAAGATCGACCTGGTCGCCGACGGCTACGACCTCGCGCTGCGCGCCACGCGCGAACTGTCCCCGGCGCTGATTGCACGGCCGATTTGTCCCGTGCAGTTCCACCTGGTCGCAACCCCGGCTTACCTGAAGCGCGAAGGCTCTCCGCGCAGACCCTCCGATCTGGTCAGGTGCAGCGCCGTGGTACCCAACTACGTGAACCTCGATGGCCTCGAAATGCAGGGACCTGCCGGCAAGGCGCGGATCAAGCTGAATGCGGTGATGCGCTCGGACGACAGCACGCTCACCTATCACGCGATGCACGCCGGCATGGGCATGGCGTTCCTCCCCGAATGGACGGTCGACGACGATCTGGCCGCGGGCTGCCTCGCGCGCGTGCTGCCGACCTACACGGTGCCCCCTTTCACGCTGTATGCGGTTTACACGAATCGGCAGTACGTGACACCCAAGCTGAGAACCTTCATCGACTTCTTCAGTGAAGCGCTTGGCGGGGGCAAGTCGTTAGCGCAACAGCCGGATCGATGAACCGAAACTGTTGCAAGCCCCGGGTGTCGATCACTTCGCCGCTGATCGTGGGCACAAAAGCGGCGGCTAAACAGACCGCACAAAATCAACGATGGACACATCGGCAGAAAGCACGCGCTGGCCGATCAACACATTCCAGTGCGCCTCCGAGCCATGCGCCATGCGCCACTCGTGCAGGCGCCGGGTCAGCAATTGCAGGTCGTATTCTTCCGCAATACCGATAGCGCCGTGCAGTGCATGCGCGATGGAGGCGACCAGAACCGCCGCCTCACTGGTGCGGGACTTGGCCATCGCTGCGGCGAGCAGGGACGGTGCCGCAGCGTCGGTGTGGAAGGCCGCTTCGGCTGCCATCGAGGCAGCAGCCACATGTTCGGCCATGACGCTCAACTGGTGCTGCACCGCCTGGAACTTGCCCAGGGTTTTGCCGAACTGGATGCGGTCATTGCAGTGTTTCAGTGTCATTTCGAACACACGGGTCATGGCCCCGCTGAGCACGGCGGCGTGCAAGGCCGCCGCGAACGTCGGCAGCAGCGGGCCAGCGCCGGGCACGTGCGTCGCGACGCGCGCATCGGACCAGCGCAGGGTGGCCGTCAGGCTCCCGTGCACGCCGCTTGCTTCACGCTGCGCCGCTGCGCAATGCAGCAGCAACAAGGCATCACCATCTTGGGCCAGCACGAAATCCGCCAGCATGCCGTAAGGTGTGAAAGAGCACACGATAGCGCCACCGGCCTCGCGCCGCAACGCAGCGCCCAGCGTAATCATGCCGCTGGGCATCGCAAACTGCGACCCCAGCAGCGCTCGCGCCACAATCGTCTGCGCCACCGGCACCGGCACCGTGTAGCGGCCGAAGCTGCACAGTATCGGGAACAGATCGGCCAGCGGGAGGCCGGCACCGCCAGCGTCCTCGGACGCCAGCAGTTCGAGGAAGCCGGCACCTTGCAGCGCCTGCCACAGCTTAAGCGGCGAGCCGCCCGCTTCAATCGCGCGCACCACGGCGGGCGTGCACTGGTCCTGGAGGATATCTTCAATCGCTTGTGCAAACATGGAATGCTTTCTTTTTCAGCGCAGACCCAGACCGCGCGCGATCATGCCGCGCAGGATCTCGCGCGTGCCGCCGCGCAGGGAATAGGTGGGCGCCATCTGGCTCACATAAGCCACGGCGCGGTACAACTCGGCATCGACCAGGGCGTCCGGGTCCATGGCGAGGGCGGCTTCGATCACAGAGGGAATGCTCTGCTCGAATTCGGTGCCAATGTCCTTGACCAGGGCCGCTTCGACCAACGGGCTGTCCCCGTTGACGAGCTTGGCCGTGACGGCGATCGACATGTTGCGCAGCGTGGCCAGGTGCGTGGCGAAACGCCCGATGGTGGCGGCATGGACCGAGACCGCCGGTGTCTTGCGCAGGCAGGTGATCCAGTGCTCCAGCAGCACGATGCTGGAGTACACCCGCTCCGGGCCGCTGCGCTCGAAGGCCAGTTCGGCATTGACTTGCGCCCAGCCGCTGCCTTCATGGCCGATCAACGCGTCGTCGGTCAGCAGCACGTTGTCGAAGAACACTTCGGAAAAATGTGCATCACCCGCCAGGTCACGGATCGGGCGCACCGTCACGCCGGGCAATGCCAGATCGACAATGAACTGCGACAAGCCTTTTTGCCGGTCCTGCGGCTCGCCCGACGAGCGCACCAGCGCGATCATGTAGTGGCAGTGCTGCGCGTTGGTGGTCCATATCTTGCGGCCGTTCAGCCGCCAGCCGCTTGAACCGTCAATTTGGCAGCGCGTGGCCCGCGTGCCAACGCTGGCGAGGTCGGAGCCGGCATTGGGCTCACTCATGCCGATGCAGAAAAACGCCTCGGCGGCGCAGATTTTCGGCAGGTAGAACTGGCGTTGCGCCTCCGTGCCGAACTTGAGGATCAAGGGCCCGCTCTGGCGGTCGGCGATCCAGTGCGCGGAAACCGGGGCGCCGGCGGCCAGCAGTTCTTCCACCAGCACGAAGCGCGAGAAGGCGTCCAGGCTGGCGCCACCGTATTGCGCCGGCAAGGTCACGCCGACCCAGCCCCGTGCGGCCAGCTTCTTGCTGAAAGCGGCATTGAAACCCATCCATGAACGGGCCCGGATGTCGGCGGGCATTGGCTCAAAACTGGATTGGAGAAAGGCCTTCACCTCGGCGCGAAATGAATTCGTCCCGGCGGGCAGGGCGGCGAACCGGAAAGCGGACAGCAGGTTGTTCAAGAAATTTTCCTCCGAGGGGTTCATTCACCGCCGAGTTGAGGCGCCGCCCCAGGCGATACATCAGATCGGGCTGCGCTCCACCAGCTGGGCGGAAATGATCAGGCGCTGCAATTCGTTGGTGCCCTCGCCGATGCACAGCAGCGGCGCATCGCGGTAGTAGCGCTCGACATTCATTTCCTTCGAGTAGCCATAAGCCCCGTGGATGCGCAAGGCCTCCATCGAGTTCTCGACCGCCGCCTCGCTGGCGAACAGCTTGGCCATGCCGGCTTCCATGTCGCAACGCTGGCCGGCGTCATAAGCCCGCGCGGCCTGTTCAACCAGCAGACGCGCCGCCTCCGCCCGGGTGGCCATGTCGGCCAGCTTGAGTTGGATCGCCTGGTGTTCGCAGATCGGCTTGCCGAAGGTGCGACGCAGTTGGGCATAGGCTACCGACTCCTCCAGGCAGGCGCGCGCCACACCCACGCCGCGCGCAGCCACATTGATGCGCCCAAGTTCCAGTCCGCCCATCACGTGCTTGAAACCCTGTCCCTCCACGCCACCGACCAAGTTGGCGGCCGGCACGCGAAAGTTGTCGAACACCAGCTCGGCGCTGTCGATGCCCTTGTAGCCGAGCTTTTCCAGCTTCTTGGTGGACGTGAAGCCCGGGCCCTTCTCGCAGATGAACAGGCTCATGCCGCGATGGCGCGGTTGCGCTTCGGGGTCGGTCTTGACCAGCACGGCAAAGACCTGGCCATGGATGCCGTTGGATATCCAGGTCTTGGTGCCGTTGATGACGTAATGGTCGCCGTCGCGGCGCGCCACCGTGCGCACCGCCTGCAAGTCGGTGCCGCAATCGGGCTCGGTCAGCGCCAACCCGCCGCGCAGTTCGCCGCTGGCAAAGCGCGGCAAAAAATGCTGGCGCTGCGCCACGGTGCCGTTGCGCTGCACGCAGGCGGCCATTATGAGGTGCGAGTTGATGATGCCCGACACCGACATCCAGACCCGCGCGATGCGCTCCACCACCTTGGCATAGGTGCTGGCCGACAGGCCCAGGCCGCCGTACTCCTCGCGGATGATGCAGCCGAACAGGCCCATCTCGCGCATGCCGGCCACAATGTCGGCCGGCCATTCGTCGGCATGCTCGAGCCGCTGCGCCACCGGCTTGATCTCGCGGTCCACAAAGCGTTCGACGGCGTCGAGCACCATATTTTCTTTTTCGGCATCAAAGGCCACGGACTGGCTGGTCGTCATCAGAGGGTTCCGGAAGTGTTGGAATGGGTCAGGGTCTGCGCCAGGACGGCGGCATCTGGGGCGCGGTCGGCTGTCAGCAGCGCGTCGAGCAGGCGTAGCGCCTGCTCGCGCGGCAAGGTCAGTAGCGCATTGCCCATGAATTTGGCTTCGATGTCAGCGGCCGTGATGGGGCGCCCCGGCGCGCCGCGGTGCGCGGCCTCGCGGTGGCGCAGCTCGCGCCCATCGTGCGTGCGCACGCGCAGCTCGCCGGAAAAGAAGGTGGGGTAATCGGCATCGGGGTCGGCCGCGTGTTCGATGCGGTCAGCCAGCGCCTGCACCTGCGGGTCGCTCAGGTTGGCGGCATCCAGTTCGGCCAGCCCCAGCTCGCCGCGCAGCAGGGCCAGCGCGACCAGATGGTGAATGCTGAACTGCGATTCATAGACGTTGGCCGGTCGCCGCTTGGCCGCCACCGGCTCGCACACCACCGGGTGCACCCCTTGCGGCAGCAGCACCTGTACCGAAGCGATCTCGTCAGTACGCAGACCGGCCGCGCGCAGCGCCAGCGCGGCATCGATGCTGGCGTGCGTGAAGTGGCAGGTTGGATACAACTTGACCGCCACATCCATCAGTTCCCAGCGCTCGCCCAGGCCGCGCGCGCACAAGGACAAATCGGCGTTTAGGCCGCGCGCGGCCAGGTGACTGGCGTACAGACCAAAGCGGCCTTCATAGGGCTGCGACGGGCCGCGGAATCCGGCACCGGCCAACGCCGTGGCGGTCAGCCCGCTGACACCGGCCCAGCCCGAGTGCATGCGCTTGGTCCAGGCGCCGTCGCTCAGAAATTCCATGCTGCCTGATGCCATCGACAGCACCACGCCTTGCGCGTGCTCAAGGCCCGCCTGATCCAGTCCCATCAGCTTGCCGGCCGCCAGTGCGCACCCAAAAGCCCCCACCAGGCCAGTCGGGTGAAAGCCCACGTCGTGGAAGCGTCCCTGGGCCGCTGCACCCAGACGTGCCGCCACCTCGATCGCCAGCACATAGGTCATGATCATCTCGGCCCCGCTGGCATGCCGCTGCGCCGCCAGACCCAGCGCCAGCGGAAAGGCGCTGGCGCTGGGGTGGGTGATCGCGCCGGGGTGGGTGTCGTCGAAATCCAGCCCGTGGACCAGGATGCCATTCATCAGCACCGCATCGCGCAGCGGCAGGGGGGCAAAGGCACCCATGACGGCGCTGTCACCCGCACCGCCCAGGGCGTGCAAGCCGCGGTAAGCGCAGTGCGCGAAGTCGTGCTGGGACGAAGCCAAGGCGATGCCCAGTGCGTCGAGCATCAGCAGCTTGGCCTGTTCGACCACGGCTGCGGGCAGCATGTCTGGCGTCAGGCCGTGCGCGAAGGCGGCCAGTTGGGCGGCGATGTTGGGGGCAGGGAGGGTTGTCGTGTCGGCTGGCATGTGGAATAACCTTACTTGTATTCTTCGTATCACTCAGAGTGTGCCAAGCGCAGCAAGAGACTGGGCGTATTGCTTCTGCTGGTCCTGACCGCGGTTGACGCTGCCCCCGACTGGCCGCAGCAAGCCGTCGCGCAGGCCGTAGACCAACCCGTGCACCTCGACTTGCTGCCCGCACTCCCAGGCGCGGCGCAGGGTGGTGGTGCGGCACACGTTGCTGACCTGCTCGATCACGTTCATCTCGCAAAGCCGCGCTGCGCGCTCGTCAACGCTGGAAATGCCGTCGAACCGATCAGCGTGTTTGCGCGCCACGTCCTCCAGATGGCGCAGCCAGTTCTCGGCCAAACCGGTGCGGCGCTGTTCTATCACCGCCTGCACGCCGCCGCAGCCGTAGTGGCCCACCACGAGAACATGCTCGACCTTCAACACCTCGACCGCATACTGCAGAACCGTCAGGCAGTTCAGATCGGAGTGCACCACCAGGTTGCCGACGTTGCGGTGCACGAACACCTCGCCAGGCCGCAGGCCCAGAATTTCGTTGGCCGGCACCCGGCTGTCGGAACAGCCGATCCACAGGTAGCGCGGCATCTGCTGGTGCGCCAGCCGCTCGAAGTACTGCGGATCTTCCGCAGCGCAGCGCGCCGACCAGGCACGGTTGTTCTCCAGCAGAGGGGCCAGGCTGGACATGGCATCTCCACGGAGCGACATCAACGCCCCTTCCACACCGGCTTGCGCTTCTCGGCGAAGGCACGCGGACCTTCCTGCGCGTCCTCGCTGGCGTAAGCGGCACGGTAGATGTTGTGGGCCAGCGCCATACCGGCCTCGCAGCCGGCGCTCATCGCCGTCATGATCGATTCCTTGCCCGCCATCACCGACAGCGGCGCGTTGTCGCGGATGCGTTCGGCCAATGCGGTGGCGCGAGCGCGCACGGCATCCGGCGTGTCTTCCAGGTAGTTGATGAAACCGAGCCCATGAAAGGTTTCGATCGGATACAGGTCGCCGGTCAGCACCATCTCCATCAGCAGCGGCTGCGGCAGCATCCACAGCAGGGGAATGGCCCACGGGCTACCGCGCCCGGCGATGCGGGTTTCGGTGATGCCGACCTGCGTGCCCTTGAGGCCGACGCGCAAATCCGAGTTCAGGCTCAGCATCATGCCGCCGGCAATCAGGTGCCCGGTCATGGCCGCGATGATGGGCTTGGCCACACGGCGCTGGCGGCCATGGAACGGGTCCTTCATCTTGGTCAGGATGTCCACGCCTTCTTCCTTCTTGACACGCGAAGCCTCACGCAGGTCGAGCCCGGCGCAGAAGGTGCCGCAGTCGGCAGAAGTCAGGATTGCCACGCGTATGTTTTTGTCGGCATCGACTTCACCCCACAGATCGTGCAGCCGGTTGGCGGCGGCCGGTGACAGCGCGTTACGCATCTCGGGGCGGTTGATCTTCACGGTGGCAATGCCATCGCGCACTTCGTACAAAACCGTTTCTGCTTCACTCATATCCTGATCTCCTGTTAAAAAATTGCTTGCTCTGCACATACGAACGCTGATTCGTCAGCGCCTTCGTCGCATGATTCACTCCGTGACCGATTTCACGCGTTGTAGACCATGTCACCTTCTCTTCGTGCGGCTGCTGAACGCACAAGCTCTTGCGTCAACTGCTCCATCCAGCGGTCGATGGGAACAGAAGGAACAAACCTCTGGTGAATGAGCTGGAAGTAGCGGGTGTTGGCGGCCCAGTCGACAAAATCGGCAAAAGGCAGTTGCTGCTGATCCAGCAATTTGAACTTCAGCAACACCTTGACTGCGTGGTGCGCATGTCGGTCAGGGCTCTTGACAAAGGCGTTGAGGCGCGCGCGCGCGTAGGCCAGCACCTCGGCGCGGTAGCGGAATACCGGGCCGTGGCCAGGAATGACCCAGCACGGGTCAAGCCGCTCGATCAGGTCGAAGGTGGCGGCCACTTCGTCGAATGCGGCGTCGCCCTCAAGCTCCGGAAACACCACGCCGAAGCCTTTTTCCCACAAGGCATCTGCCGAGATCAGGGTTTGGGACTGCGGCTCAAACAGAATGACTGAATGGGGATCGTGGCCCGGCGCCGCATGAATTTGCCACGCCGTGTCGGCCAGCTGAATTTCCGTGCCAGGTAAAAGAAGACCATCGAACTTGAACCGGGGGCAGTGTTGCCCGGATGGCACATAGTTCAGGGCGACGGGGTCCCATGACGAGACAAGTGATGCTTGGCCTGGCGGAATGAGGGTTTGAAGTTCTGGGTAATTGCCCTGGAGGACGGCATTGCCGCCGCAGTGGTCGCTGTGTAGATGCGTGTTGAGCAGCAAGTCCAGCGGACCCTGCTGCAAAGCGGCGCTGACCAGCCCGGTCGTTAGTTCCGCGTGCGTGCTGTAGCCACTGTCAACGAGTGCGCTGGACTGTGCTCCGATGAACAAAATATTGTTCGAGGACAGCCAGCCGCGCTCAAAAACCTGAATACCGTTCGGAAGTTGGATGCCGGTCATGGGCCGTCTCGGGCACGTCATTTTGAGCAGTGGATAACACCAGGTTTGCAAAGAGGGGCGCGCATGCTGGATTTGCTGCCGCTCATTCCGCGGCGCCCTCGGACTCAACCACGGCCACCACCAGGCCGCGCTCGACCATCTGCCCGGGCTGCACCGACAGCGAGCGCACCACGCCATCGTGATCGGCGTTGATGCGCATCTCCATCTTCATCGACTCCATCGTCGCCACCACGTCGCCGGCACGTACCCGCTCGCCAACCTCCACATGGGTCTTCAGGATCATTCCCATCATCGGCGTGCGCAACTGTCCGCTGGCCTGGCGGCCAGTGGCGACCTGGCTGAGGTAGGAGGTCACGCCGATGGCGTGGGCGGTGCCGCCGCTCTGCACAAACACGGTATCGTCGCTGCGCACGATGGTCAGTACCTCATGACAATCCCCTATGCGCAAACGCCAATCGCTCCCGGCGCTGGCGGTCAGCGCCAGGCGAACCCGTTCGGTGCCGATTTGCACCGTTACTTCGGACTCGGGCGAGACGGCGCCGAACCGGGCTTCGTGTGTTGTTCCTCCCGAGCGCAGCAACAGCGCCGGAACCGGCGTGAGCCGATCGTCGCCAGCGTGCATCTGCCAACCCGTCACGTCCAAGGCCGACCAGGCTCCGAATGGCTTGCTGCTGCGCCGCGCATCGAGCAACCACCAAGCCGCCGCTGCAGCCAGCCGCTCCAGCGGCGCGCTACCCGTGCCCTGACCCCCCTCTGCCAGCACCTCGTCAATCAGACGGGTGTGGAAGCTGGCGTCCCGCGTTGCAGGCAGGGCCAGCAGACGCTGCAGAAAAGCGCAATTGGTTTCGACGCCGTGCACCTGGGTTTCGCCCAGCGCCCCACTCAGACGGTCCAGCGCAGCCTCGCGCGTGGGCGCATGAACGATCAGCTTGGCCAGCATCGAGTCGTAGTAGGGCGTGACCACCATGCCGGCCTGCACCCCCGATTCAACCCGCACACCCGAAGTCGGGAACCGCACCGCGATCAGTTCGCCGGTGGATGGCAGGAAATTTTGCGCTGCGTCTTCAGCGCAGACTCGCGCCTCAATCGCGTGGCCGCGCACCTGCACTTCGCTCTGACGCAAGGGCAAGCCCTCGCCGGCGGCAATGCGCAGCATGATCTCGACCACATCCAGCCCGGTCACCTCCTCGGTCACCGGATGCTCAACTTGCAGCCGCGGGTTGACTTCGAGAAAATGGTGACGGTCGCCCTGCACGATGAATTCCACCGTGCCGACACCGCGATAGCGCAGTCGCTGCCCCAGGCGCACCGCGTCACCGAGCATCGCCTCGCGCAGCGCCGGGGCGAGATTCACCGCTGGCGCCTCTTCGATGACTTTCTGATGACGCCGCTGCAGCGTGCATTCGCGCTCGAACAGGTGAATCACTTCGCCATGGCCATCGCCGACGATCTGCACCTCGATGTGGCGCCCGCGCTCGACAAAGGCTTCGACGATCAACGCCGCGTCGCCAAAGGAACTTTTGGCTTCGCGCATGGCCGACTCGATGGCCTCCATCAGCCCGTCCAATTGCTGCACCACCCGCATGCCCTTGCCGCCGCCACCGGCGGCCGCTTTCAGAATCACCGGCAGTGGCAGGCCGCGTACGGTGGCCGCCACTTCAGCCGCGTCGCGGCTGGGCAGCTCGCTGCCGCCGAGCACGGCCACGCCAGCGGCGCGGGCCTCGCGCTTGGCCGACGCCTTGTCGCCCAGGCGCTCAATGACCTCGGGCGTCGGGCCGACGAAGACGAGGCCGGCTGCCTCGACCGTGCGCGCGAAGACCGCGTTTTCGGCCAGAAAGCCAAAACCAGGATGAATGGCCTGCGACCCGGTCCGCCGGGCCGCATCGATCACCGCATCAATGCGCAGGTAGCTCTCGGCTGGCGTTGCCCCACCGATTTCGATCGACTCGCCGATCAGGTCAACGTGCAGCGCATCGCGATCAGCACTCGAATGCACACCGGCCACTGCAATACCGAGGCGCCGGCAGGTGTGTGCAATGCGGCAGGCGATTTCGCCGCGGTTGGCGATCAGGATTTTTTTGAACATGTCAGAGTCCGCTCCAGCGCGGTGGGCGCTTTTCATTGAAGGCCTTCACGCCCTCCAGCCTGTCGGCCGAGGACACCAGCACGTTGTAGGCGGCGATGTCGAGCATGTAGCCGCTGTGGAAGTCAATCTCGCCGCCGCGCGAGGCGGCGAGTTTGGCGTAGTGGGTGGCCATCGGTGCGGCCAGCACGATGTCGCGCGCGTCGGCGACTGCGGCGGCCAGCGCCGTACCCGGCTCGGCAAGGTCGGTGACCATGCCCCATTCGGCGGCTTCTTCGGCCGAGAAGCGGCGCGCGGTGAACAGCAACTTCTTGGCGCGCCGCGCACCGATGGCGCGCACGAGGTTCTGGATACCCCCGCCGCCGGGCATGATGCCGCGCCGCAGCTCGGGCAGCGAAAATACCGCAGCGCGCGAAGCGACGATGTAGTCACACATCAACGCCAGTTCGCCGCCGCCGCCATGTGCGTGGCCTTCGACGGCGGCGATCACCGGTTGCGGGAAATCCTTGACCGCCAGCAACACCTCTTCGGCGAGCTGGTGTTGGCGCCGCCATTGACCGTCGGTCATGCCGTCGCGCTGCTTGAGGTCGCCGCCGGCCGAGAAAGCTCGTTCACCGGCGCCGGTGATGATCAGCACACGCAGGCCGTCGTCGAAGGCCAGTTCGTGCAGGGCGTTGCGCAGGTCGACGAACATCTGCGTGTTCATCGCGTTCATCACCTCGGGGCGGTTGAGCACCAGGCAGCGGATGCCGTCCTCCGGTGCGGTGCCCGGCGCGGGGTGGATCAGCAGGGTTTCGTGGTGCATCTGGGCCATCAGTAAGAGCGGGGCATACCCAGCAGATGCTCGGCCACCTGCGCCAGCACCAGGTTGTTGGAGATCGGCGCGGTGCGGAACAGCCGGCTCTCTTTCCATTTGCGCTCGATGTCGTACTCGCAGGCCACGCCATAGCCGCCGAAGGTGGTCATGGCCGCCTCGGCTGCCTCCCAGGCGGCTTCGCTGGCCAGGTACTTGACCATGGTCGCTTCGCGCCCGCAGGGCAGGCCGGCGTCGAACAGCGTCGCGGCCTTGTTGCGCATCAGTTCGGCGGCCTCGATGTTCATGTGGGCGCGCGCGATCGGAAACTGCACGCCCTGGTTGGCGCCGATCGGGCGGTCGAAGACGACACGCTCGCTGCCGTAGCGCGCGGCCTTGCCGACGAACCAGTGGCCGTCGCCGATGGCCTCGCTGGCCACCAGCAGCCGCTCGGAATGCAGCGAATCCAGCAGGTAGTAAAAGCCCTTGCCTTCCTCGCCGATGCGGTCGTCGTCGCTCAGTTCGAGGTTGTCGATGAAGACCTGGAAGGTGTGGTGATTGATCATCGTGCGGATCGGCGTGGCCTTGAGCGACGCGCCCGCCTTCTTGATGTCGATCAGGAACAGGCTCAGGCCATCGGTCTTCTTCTTCACCGCGTCGATCGGCGTGGTGCGCGCGATCAGCAGATACATGTGCGAGTGGCTGTAGCGCGAGGTCCAGATCTTCTGGCCGTTGACGACGTAGCCGCCCGGCACCTTGCGCGCGAAGGTCTTGATCGCCAGCGTGTTGGAGCCGGCGTCGGGCTCGGTCACGCCGAAGGCCTGCAGCCGCAGGCTGCCGTCAGCGATGCGCGGCAGCGTGCGGCGCTTCTGTGCCTCGGAGCCGTGGCGCATGATTGACGCCATCGTGTACATCTGCGCATGGCAGTGCACCGCGCTGCCGCCGTTCTGGTTGATCTCCTGCAGGATCAGGCAGGCGTCGAGCAGCGGCAACCCGGCACCGCCGTATTCCTCGGGAATCAGCGCAGCCAGCCAGCCGGCCTTGGCCATCGCGTCGACGAAGGCTTCCGGATAGGCGCCGTCCTGCGCGCACTGGCGCCAGTATTCGGGGCCGAAGCCCTTGCACAACTCCTTGACGGCGGCGCGGATCTGGCCCTGGGTCTCGGTGTAGTCGAAGTTCATGGGGATGTCGGCCTTGTCATTCAATCGACGACGCGTTGCTGTCGCAGCGCCGCCAGTTCATCGGTATGCAGGCCCAGTGCCGTCAACACCTCGTCGGTGTTCCCGCCCAGCACTGGCGGCGGCGGGCCGCTGCGCCCGCGACGGCCCTGCGAACTGATGGGCAGGCCCATCGTCTGGTGTTGCGGTGCGCCCGGCAGCGGCAGCGCGCCCAGCATGCCGATCGCTTGCACCTGTTCGTGCGCCAGCATCTGGGCCACGTCGTGCATCTCGCTGCAGGGCGCACCGGCCGCGCGCAGCGCCGCCACGCAGTCGGCGGTGCTGCGCTGCCGGGTGCGCGCTTCGAGCTCGGCGTGCAGCGCCTCGCGATGGCCGATGCGCGCCGAAATGTCGATGAAGCGCGGGTCCTGCGCCAGCTCTGGGCAAGCCAGCGCGCTGCAAACGCAGCTGAACAGCCGGTCGTTCGCTGCAGCAATGAAGACCTTACCGTCGGCGCTGTCGAAGAGCTCGTAGGGCGCCATCATCGCCATCGCCGAACCCATCTTGCGCGGTAGGCGCTGGGTGGCCAGGTAGTTCGCCACCGGCACCGTCATCCACGACAGCCCGGTCTCGAGCAGGCTGGCGTGCACGCGCATGCCTTCGCCCGTTGTGGCGCGGCGCAGCAGCGCGGCCAGGATGGCCATCGTGGCCCACATGCCGGTGCCCATGTCGATGAGCGACACGCCGACGCGCGCCGGCTCGTCACCTTCGTGGCCGCTGACGCTCATGATGCCGGTGAAGGCCTGCATCAGCGGGTCGTAGCCGGGCAGCGCGCGCATCGGGCCGACCTCGCCGAAGGCGCTGATCGCGCAGTACACGAGGCG
>JBFHEQ010000007.1:0-19118 GCA_041584075.1 Hydrogenophaga sp. | reverse complement strand
TCCCGGCCCAGTTCCACGAAAGACCATTGATCACAAATGATGTGGTGCATCACGATCAGCAGCACGGCATCCTGTTTGGCGGTATGGATGACCTGTGTGCGAAACAGCGGGCATTGGTCTAGCTGAAAGGGTGCGCCACTGGCCGTTGCCAGATGTTGACGCAGTACATCGTCAGATACGGGACTTCCGTCCCCGGCCAGGTGCACTTCCTCGATGGGCGGTGTATCGCCCGTCACCACTTCACCCCGCACGCCTTGCGCAGACTTGACGAAGCGTGTCCGGAGGATCTCGTGGCGTTCGACCACACGCACCAAGGCTGTTTGCAAGGCGGCCATGTCCAGTGAGCCCTGCAATCGCATGGCCAAAGGAATGTTGTACGCGCTGCTTTCGGGTGCCAGTTCATGCATGAACCACATGCGCTCCTGGGAGAACGACAGGGGGACCTGGCTTCCGGGTCCGCGCGGCGTCTGAGGTGTGGCCAGTATCGATGCTGGGTCGTGGGCCAGATGTTCACCGGGTATCGCTGGCGTCTGGAGCACCTGGCGGGCCAGTCCACGCACCGACGGTGTTTCAAAGAGCGCGCTGATCGGCAGTTCGATACCCAGCCTTGTGCGCAGGCGTGATACCAGCTGTGTGGCCAGCAAAGAGTCACCGCCCAGATCGAAAAAATTCGAATCGGGTTCGATCGCTTCGTGCCCAAGGACTTCGGCCCAGAGCAAGCTGAGTGTGTGCAAGAGCGCAGCGTCAGGCTCCCGTTCCAACGCCGCCGGCACCAGATGGGATGTTCCCCACGCGGCCAGGCGCAAGGGTTCCAGGCGTCCTTGCATGTGAAGCCGTCGCGCCACGCTGCGCTGGGGTTTGCCGCTGGAGGTACGGGGCAGGGTACCCGTGCGCAAGGGCACTATGTCTTGCAGGTCCAGCTGGTGCTCGATGGCCACCCGTCTTTTCACAACATCGACCAGTTGCCGCACAACGTCGGGCGTTGGTCGCCGGCTGCACTCAAGCAGCATGACCACGGCCTCTTTTGTGCCTTTGTCCACCGAAATGGCCATGGCGCCACCGGCGCGGACATTGTCGTGTGCCGCCTCAGCGGTCTGCTCCAGATCTTGCGGGTACAGGTTGCGTCCGTTCGCGATGATCAGGTCTTTGCGACGGCCCGCAACGAACAGCTCGTCGCCATGCATGAATCCCAGATCACCGGTGCGCAGATAGCGCGTAGAGTCGTGTTCCGGTTCAGCCAGCGTGCTGCCAAAGTGCTCGGCTGAGGCTTCCGGTTGCCCCCAATAGGCGCGGGCCACGCTGGGCCCGGCCACCCAGATTTCACCAATGCGGTCGGGTGAACATGTTGCCCGGGTCTCGGGGTCGACGATGCGCAGATGGAAACCCGGAAGCGCCGGGCCGCAACCGACCAGGGTTTTGGCATTGGGCGTTTCCGAGGGAACGGGCTGCACTTCGTGGCGTTCCAATGCATGAGCATCGAGCGTGAGTTGGCGCAGTGGGGTGCGGGTGTTCAGAACAGCGACCGCCAGCACCGCTTCAGCCAGACCATAAGAGGGCGCCAGCGATGCGCGGTCGAAACCATAGGGCGCGAACGCCTTGGCGAAGGCGTTGAGTGTGGCGGCGCGAACCGGCTCGGCACCACAGGTCGCGAGTTGCCAGGTTGTCAACTGCCCGGTCCAGTGGGGCGTCCTGGCGAGGGCCTGCACGCAGGCAGCGTAAGCGAAATTGGGTGCGCCGCTGTGGGTCACCCGGTGCTTTTCGATGGCCTCCAGCCACCTCAAAGGGCGCAATAGAAACTGAGAGGTCGACATCAGGAACGAAGTGCCGCCCGAATAAAGGGGCTGGATAATGCCGTGCACAAGCCCGTAGTCGTGGAACCAGGGTAGCCAGATCAATCCCCTCGTATGCTGGGTGTTCACGCCACGCATCAATGCTTGGCATTGCGCGAGCACATTGGCGTGAGTGACCTCAACCCCGCGTGGGGCACTGGTGGACCCGGACGTGTACTGCAGGTACGCAAGATCGGTCCGGCTCTCTGGTCTGGGCACCACCAAGTCAGAGTCCGAGGCCGGTGGGTCAGCCAGCAGCGTCTGAAGATCGCACCACGGCACCCCCGGAATCTGAGCGCGACCGGCCTCCACGCGGTTTTTATGGGTCAGGGCCAGCGCCACATCCGCATCGGCGGCGATACCTCGCAAACGCGCTCCAATGCTCTGTGCGCTTTTGGCATCTGGCGAAGGTGCCGGAATGGGAATCACGCTGGCCAGGATGCAGCCCCAGAACAATTGAACCGCCTCCAGATCGTTGTCGAACGCGAGCAAGACGCGGTCACCGGGTTGCGTGTGCTCGTGCAGTGCCTGTGCAATGGTTTCGGCGGCTTGACCCAGCGCTTCGTAGGTCAGTTCGCGGATGGCTTCAAGGTCGCTGCCCAAGAACACGTAGGCCTGTCTGCTTCCACTGCCGACTACCTGTGCACGCAGCAACTCTTTAAGGTCAATGAATGGGGGCATAGCAGTGCGAGTCGCGTTCCGTCGGTGTGTGAGCCCCGTTGCCATGCCGGGCAGGGGCGCGTGATGGGGAGGTCATTAACCAGGAAACGATTGCCCCTTGCCTGACGTACCGGCTTGCAGTGAGTGCAAAGTCTGCAGGGGCGTGGAGGCCAGTTCCGCCGGGTGTCGAGGGGCTTAAACAAGGCGTAATGACCCGGTCACAGGGTCTTGAATCTGCGAACGAAATGTCTCGGGCTTCTTTGAACTTTGTGCACGTGGCCAAGCTTGTTTGGCTCACGTGTGCAGATCCGCGCCCATGTCCTCTGAAGGCATGGCAATTGGGCATCAAGGCAGCGAGGCGAGCCCCTGCTGGGGCCTTTTCTGCGGAACGACAGCATGTGCCCCTGTCCGCCTGCTGGTCAGAAGGGCCTCTGGGCAAGTGACGTTCGGGCGAGGCATCCGACTCGCTGGATACCTGCTGGCGCATTGGCAATTCCATTGCGCTGCGGGCACGGCAAAAGCTGCTTTTAGGTGACAAAAATGGGCCTTCCTGAATCGGTCGTGTTCACGTCTTTCATGTGCTGTGTGGCATCACATCGGATTGATCAAGGTTGTACCGCGTTGTTCTTGGCCTTGACAGCAGGTAACGCCCATGGGACTGGCGCCTTTTGCAAGCGCAGCTCGCCCTGCTCGGGGCAGGAAAAATCCATGGGTAAGGGTACTCGCATCGGCACCATGTCCATTATTTGGCTTGCCGAAAGCGCCACTTCTTGGCGGTTGTCGCTTCCTTTTTTGATTGTCGGTCGATGCAACCGTTGGATCGCCAATGCGGTTTCCCGGTTGAAGCGTTTTCGATCGCTGGGCTGGGCTGGCTATTGGGCAAGTGCGACCATCCGGGATCAGAAACCAGAATGAATTGTTTGGCGGGAGCATCTTTTCCCCTTGCGTCAAAGAATGCGCAAAACTTGAGCAGAAACGAAAATGGTGCATCCCACACACCTTCAGAAACCGGCACTTGGGGTGTCACGAAACAGCCGATGACGACGGTGTGCGCCGTTCTTGAAGGGCTTTCACATGGTTCATTCTGGCGCGGAACTCGGATTCCCACGTGCGCTGGCTGGCGAATGCCAGGCCAGCCATCGCCAGTTCCAGCAGCTTTGGGGGATCCTGGGCCAGCCGGGCGATCTCGGTGGCCAATGCCTTCCAATCATCCATTGGAACCGAGCGGCCGCCATTGCAAAACCGCAGCAGGCCGGCGAACGCCTCGTTGTTGTACCCGACGATGGGCACGCCACAGGCCAGTGTTTCCAGGTAGGTGCAAGAGGGGTCGCCCTGTCGGTGGCAGCAGACGAACAGGTCGATCTCGCTTCGCATGCGGGGCATCAGTTCGGACTCAAAGTCGAGCACACCTCCCAAGCTCACCTCGCCCCCAAGCCCATGGTGCTTGATTTCTTGCGCCATGCTCGTTGCGAGTGGCCCGTCGCCATAGATATCCAAGTGGAAGGGCACACCGATCTCCCGCAGGGCCACCGCGACTTTTGGCAGGTGATCGGCCCCCTTCATGGCATTCAACCGTCCGCTGAAGGCGAGTCGCAAGGGGCGGTGAGGGGTAATCGGGAACGCCCGCCTGGCCAGTCCTGGCTCAACTGGGATCATGGTCTGTGTCACCCGGCTGTCGAAATACAGCAAGGTGTTGCCGTTGAGCTCGTGGTAGGCATCGTAGGTGGGCGTGCCGTTGCACTGCAAACCGGCAGCCTGCCGAATGGTCGCCACTATGGCCTTCTCTTGAGCACGTGCCCACTGGCGCCGGCGCCAGCGCCGCCAGAACACGGCGTGATCAGCGTCCACGATCTGCAGTTTGGTCTTCAGGGTGTATTCGGTGACCACGATGAACGGTACACCCGCTCTTGCGCAGGTCGTGGCAGCGTGATTCATGCGGTGATCTGGCCCGCCCAGAACCACGCCGGCCTCGGTCATGGTCTGCTTGGCTTGATCAGAATCGAAAAGTGTCACCACGACCTTGAAGGGCAGTTCGTCCAGACGCACCCAAACGTCATCAAGATTGACCGATTGATCGTGGTGGTCGGGCTCGATCAACAGTGTGACGGGGCCGTCCCAATGCTCGACGTGTGCCAGCATGCCCGAGATGAACTTGCGCGTCAGTCGAATCTGGTTTGGTCTTCCGACGCCGGCGGTCAGGCTCGGAGCCAAGACGAGTGATGCTTTCATAAGTGGTCCTGTCCGGTCAGTACGTCACCAGGCTGATGACCGTGTCTTGCGTGATGGTCAGCGTCCCAGTGAGTCCCGCAGGAGTGGCTTCCCGAGCCTCCCGGCGTAAAGGCCTGGCAATAAAAATGGTGTTATCCAAGGTGGGATTGAGCTCAATCGTCACGTCGTGAAACGCCATCAGGCAGCGAATCTGGGGGTATACCCATTTGTAGTACGCCTCCTTGGCGCAGAAGACACGGGTCACCCAGCGGGCGCGAACGGCTTGGGGCAGTTCCGCAGCGCGTTGAAGCTCTTCGGGGTGGCAGATCAAATCCCAAAGTTCTGGTGGCAGTTCACGGTCGGGTTCGACGTCTACTCCAATCGAGCGCAAGTGCTCGCGCCGCGCGACGATGGCCACACAGCTGGTCTGGCTGTGAGAGATGGAACCGACCAGGTGTTGGGGCCAGCGGGGCGATCGATCCGGGTTGGCGAGCAGAGGGGTGCTTGGGAAGCCTATGCGGTGCATGGCACGACGGGCCGCCATGCGTCCGGCCGCAAACTCGTTTTGGCGTTTAGCGATCGCGCCAGACACGGCAACATACTCTTCTGGTGTCAGCAACGCCGGGTTGCCGTCGGTCGTGTTGAGGCAGGCCACCGCAGCATGTCGTCCCAGCACGGACTGAATCGCATTTTCCATGCTTCGATGGTCCAGAGGGCTTGGGGAACTCATGTTCAGTTCGTGTTTCCGGGCTTTGCCCGCATGGCGCGTCGGCGCGACATGGCGTCCGCGCGCATCTGCGCACGCTCGGCGGTTTCTGCCGCTGCTTCTGGCGTGTCGCGAGGCTTGTCGTCCAGATGCGCGGCCAGTGCGGCCAGCGTGGGGAAGCGGAATATGTCGGTGATGCTCAGCCGGGTGGTGTTCAGCGCCTGCTTGATCTCTCGATGGGCCTGCACCGCCAGCAGCGAGTGGCCGCCCAGCGCGAAAAAACTGTCTTTGGCGCCGATCTGTGGTACGCCCAGAATACGTGACCAGATGGCGGCGATCTTCTGTTCGATCTCGTTCTCGGGTTCGACAAACACCTCGGTACGTTCACGCTGGGTGGACTGCGTCGGGGACGGCAGTGCCTTGCGGTCGACTTTGCGGTTGGGTGTGAGCGGGAACTCGTCGATGGTGACCAGATGCGCCGGCATCATGTGCTCGGGCAACTGGCCGGCAAGCGTGTCGCGCAGGGTATCGGTTGACACGCCCGGCTCGGTGCGCAGATAAGCGACCAGCCGCACGTCGCCCGGGTTGTCCTCACGCGCCACGACCACCGCCTGACGGACGCCGGGCTGACTTTCCAGCGCGGCTTCTATTTCACCCAGTTCGATGCGGTAGCCCCGGATCTTGACCTGGAAGTCGGCACGGCCGAGAAAGTCGATGCGGCCGTCCGGGCGCCATCGAGCCAGGTCACCGGTGCGGTACATGCGCGCCCCGCCGGGTGCGGCGTTTTCCGTGCGCACGAAGGGGTCGGCTGGGAAGCGCTCTGCGGTCAGGTCGGGTCGCTGCCAATAGCCGCGTGTGACTCCATCGCCGCCGATGTAGAGCTCACCCGGCACACCCACGGGCACGGGTTGCAGGTTGTCGTCGAGCACATACATCAGGGTGTTGGCGATGGGGCGACCAATATTGACTACGGCCTCGGTGGCCGTTGCCGTTTCGGTGGACGACCAGATGGTGGTCTCGGTCGGGCCGTACATGTTTTCAATGGAGGCTTTGGTGACCTGACCCAGCTCGGCGACCAGCGTACCGGGCAAAGCCTCGCCACCGATCATGAGGTGTTGCACCCGCGAAAGAGCTGCCTTGGCTTCATCGTTCATGGTGATCATGCGTGCCATGCTGGGCGTGCATTGCAGGTGGGTGACGCCGTGACGGACGATTTGCGCAGCGATGGAGAAGTCACCGTCGTCCACTGCGGTGGGTTGGTTCGCGCGTCGCAGCACTTCGGCCAGCGGTTTAAGGCTTTCCATGACCTGATGCACAGGTATGCCGTAGTCGATCAGGCAGGCCACTTCTGCGACGCCAATGGCCTTGAGTTCTTCCACCCGTTGCAGACCATCGTCCACGGTTCCGAACAGTCCGGAGTCTTCAAAGTAACGCAAGAAGGCAAAGTCCAGGATGCCTTCCATTTCCTCGTCGCTCAGCGACCGCAGATCGAGATCAAACGGGTTGTTGACCCCCGCCGGTTTCTTGAAGGCGGGGAAAGCCCAAGCATATTGCTTGATCAGGCCGGCTGCGCTGCGCAGGTAGTCTTTCATCGGACCCCGGGCCGTTTCACGCGCCTGTTCGCGGTCATCTGCCAGGTAGGTGTGCAGCATCAGGGTGACCGTGAAGTTGGCCGGGTCGTGACCGGCCTCGCGCAGGGCCTGGTGGTAGATCTTGATCTTGCCGCCGACCTCTGCAACGGTCTGGCCCAGCAGGTGGGTGAGCACGTTGGCGCCGATGTTGCCAGCTTCTTTCCACGTCTCGGGATTGCCCGCGGTGGTGACCCAGATGGGCAATTCTTTGGAGACAGGACGTGGCTGGGTGATGACCTTGAAGGGCTCTCCTTTGGCGTTGGGAAAGGCCACCGCTTCGCCGCGCCAAAGACTGCGCAGTTGTTCGATGGTTTCGAACATTGCGGTCTTGTTGTTGGGCGGCGCATTTTGCGGGCGTAGCACAAAATCGTCTGGCTGCCAGCCGGAAGCGATGGCCACGGCGGCGCGACCATTGGTGATGTTGTCAATCACAGCCCATTCTTCGGCAATGCGCGCCGGGTGGTGCAGGGGGCCCACGCAGCTGCCGGCACGCACGCCGATTTTTTGGGTGACCGCCGCCACTGCTGCCCCGGTGACCGAGGGGTTGGGGTAGGGGCCACCAAAGGCATGGAAGTGCCGTTCAGGCGTCCACACTGCACAGAAACCGTGCTTGTCGGCAAACTTGGCGCCTTCCAGCAGCAGTTCGTACTTCTTGGGGCCGGCGCCGTCGTCATTGCCCCAGTAGTAAAGGCTGAAATCCATCTTCGCACTGGAGACCGGCGTCCGGCCGCCGGAGACGAGCGCGCGGTCTTCGTCGCTGGACAGCACCAGCTTGAATCCGCGTGCAAGCGTGTAAAAGAGTTCCAGCACAGAAATGTCGAACGACAGGCTGGTGACGGCCAGCCACACCCCCGGTGGGTCGTGGCGGATGCGGTTGTCCATGCCACGGAAGAAGTTGGCCACATTGCGGTGCTCGACCATCACGCCCTTTGGCCTGCCTGTGGAGCCCGAGGTGTAAATCATGTAGGCCACGTCCGATGACTGCACCCCGCTCTCGAGGTTGGTGTCGGGCTGCTCGGCGATCTGAGGATCCTGGTCGATCACCAGTACCTGCGCCTGGTGCGCCGGCAGGCTGGTCAGCAGGGCCGACTGTGCCACGATCACCGGTGCACCACTGTCTTCCATATAGAGCGCCACGCGGTCGGGTGGGTAGGCGGGGTCCAGCGGCACATAGGCGCCACCCGCCTTCTGAATGGCCAGTGCCCCGACCAGAAGATCCAGCGAACGCTCAACGCAAAGGCCTACCAGCGTGCCTGGACGAACGCCCATGCCAGCCAAGCGGTGCGCCACACGGTTCGCGCGGGCATTGAGTTCGGCGTAGCTCAGTGCCGTGCCTTCGAACACCACGGCTTCGGCCTGGGGCGTGCGCTGCACCTGCCCTTCGAAAAACTGGTGCACGCAGGTATCTTGCTCGTAGTCACAGCCCGTGTTGTTCCAGCCGTACAGCACCTGTTCTCGCTCCGAGGCCGACAAGATGGGCAGTTGCCCTATCGGTGTGTCCTGAGCCGACGCCTTGCTGAGTGCATCCAGTACCCCTTGCAAGCGCGCGGCAAGTTGTGAGGCGGCCTGGTCCGGCAATCGCGCGGCGTCGTACCACAGTGCCAGCCCGTCATCCTTGCCCAGCAACACTGTAAGGGCGCTGCCTTCGATGAAGCCTTTGGCTTGTGAAAGTGCAACCTGAGGGACGGTCAAGCCCTTGATGGAGGGGTCGCGCACGACGAGGTCCAGCGCAAATGCCGGGTATCGGCGCGCGGCTTCCAGAGCGGCACTGAAATGCGCGACGAAAGCCGAGAAGGGGAGCTCTCCCGCAGCCTGAACACGCAGCGGAACCCAGGTTGACAGGTAGTCCGGTGCCTGTGGCGCGGTAGCGTCCTGGTAGGCTAGATCGAAACCCGCTTTGCCACTCACCCGTGCCACCCACGCGGCCACGGCAGCCAGCAGGCGATGGCCTGTCAGGCCTTCGGGCGTTTGCAGCGCTATCTGGCGCAGTACAGCGGGGCCAGAGGCGGCAGCGGTCGAGGGCAGGTCGATGGCCTGGGGTGCCTGCAGGCAACGCCGCCAGGCTTCCTCACCTGCCACCACCTGCGCGAGCGCTTCCGTCAGAGTCTGCGCCTCGTCTGGCGTCAACAGGGGCAACAGATCGCCCGCCCGGGCGATGGTCGACGGGCACACGGCCTGGCCGAGGGCATCGCGCAAACCGGTCATCCTCACCGGCACCGACGAAGTTGCCACCACGAGACCTGCAGGCGTGGCTTCAAGCACCTGTCCGGGCGATCCTGCGTCCCGCGCGGCCTCCGCCGCTGCGCCGGCAACCAGCAACACGCGGCCGCCCACGTCCACCTTCGCGCAGGTCATCGGGTTCCGGTATGTGCCGTGGTCCAGCGCGCATACCAGCGCGACGATCGACTTCGCGTCTCGTGAAAAGTCGACCCGGCCGGCGGCGGCAGGCCGGTCGAGACGGGCGTGGTAGCTACGCTCGCTCAAGTCCTGTGGTACGCGTTTCGGGCCGAGGCCCTGCAGATCCAACAGCAATTCGGAGAAACTCTCCATGGCCGCTTCGTAGCATCGGGTGTTCAGCGTCAGAGCGGTCTCATTGGGTCCTATGTCAAACAGGCGCTGTTTGACAATGTCGCCTTCGTCGATACCGCCCTCCAGCATGTGCCAGGTCACACCGTGCTGCTCTTCGCCCTGGAGAATGGCCCAAACCGGTGCATTGAGACCCGCGTGTCGTGGCAATGGACCATCGTGAAAGTTGATGGCGCCTTTGTGTGGCAGGTCCAGAACCGGCTGCGGTATGACCGACAGGTTCGCTATGCTGAAGAGCCAGTCAAAGTCTGTTGCGGACAGGCGTTGGGCGAGACCCTCGTCCAGCGCTTCGACCTGAAGTTCACGGCGCAGCGCCCAGGCGCGGATGTCGGCGTTGCGGGTGACGACTGCTTTGACCCGGTGGCCGTTCTGAAGCAGGCTTTCCGTGCATTGAATCAGCAGCGATTCATTGCCCACAACCACACAAGAAAAACTGCTCATAGAAAACTCCGGAATTCGCGAGAACGGTGAGATAGACGGATGCGGCGCTGGCACGCCCGACGAGGCGGCGGTGCCAGGCACAACGAAAGGCGTGAGAGACAAGGTCGCTCAGGAAGAGTTTTTGTTGATCGTGGTTCCCTCGACGGAACACCTGCCTAAACCTGGCGATCAAGGCGCCCGCGAGAAGAGCCAGTGTGGCCATGGCTGCGTAAGGAATCCCGTGGTTCTTCGTGAAGTACCACAGGCGCGAATCGAACCAGTAGGGTGGCATCCGCTTCAAGGTCTTCATGCCGGTGGACGCCGACTCGATGTGCATGACGCGGCTCTGCGGTAGGTAGACAGAAAGCCAGCCGGCTTGGCGCGCGCGTCGGCACAGATCGGTTTCTTCGTAGTAGAGGAAGAAACGTTCATCGAAGCCTCCAACTTCTTCGAATGCGTTGTGTCGGACCATCAGGCTGGCGCCCACGAGCCAGTCAACCGATATGGCCGCCCTGGGTTCCGGCATGGCCACGATATAGCGGCGCAGCAACCAGGAAATAGGGCCTGTCATGGCTCCGCTTTCGAATTCACTGAAAATGGTTGGAAAGCGGAAAGCCGTCTGGTGATATTCACCATCTTCCCCGTGGACCCGGCTGCCTGCAAAACCTACCTCAGGATGGGCCTGAAGATACGCAACCAACGCTCGAATGGCCCCCGGCTCCGGAAAAGCGTCGGAGTTGAGGATGTAGATGTAGTCTGGCGGTGAGCCGTCGGGCAAACCTTGGCGAATGCCGAAATTGTTGCCTGCCCCGTATCCACCGTTGTGGCCCGACTGCAGCACCCGCACACGGCTCCAGCCGCGCTGTTCTACCGCCTGGATCAGGAACTCGTACGAGCCATCACCTGAATCATTGTCGACCACCGTGATGGCACCAGCCAGTCCCTCCATTTCACGAACAGCCGCCTCGACGGCCCTCAGCGTCATCTCGGCTGTTCGGTAGTTGAGCACGATCGTCAGGACACGAACCGCTTCTTGCTGATTCATCTGCTTTCCCCTGGTCGTTGGTTTTCGTCCATGCAGTCCGTTCAGGACCCGGGTATGCGCCGAGTGGTTTTTGGCGAGCAGGAATTGAGATCAACCGCCACTTTGAACACTTTGCCCACCTGCAGGACTCCCCCTGTAAACGTGTTCGGAATTCGCCATTCGCCTATCATCACACAGGAGGAACGGTGCATGGATGACTTCTGACTTACCAAGGAACTTGTCATGTCAGTTGGACGCGGTGCCGGACCGCCCGACAAGTCGCCGTTGCCAGGCGCAGCGCAGCGCGTGAGAGACAAGATCGCCCAGGAAGTGTTTGTGCTGGTCGGGGCGCCCTCGATGGAACAAGCGTCGAAATCTGGCGATCAAGGTTCCGGCGAGAAGCGCCAAAGTGGCCATGGCCGCGTAAAGCGCTCCGTGGTTCTTGGTGAAGTACCATAGGCGCGAATCGAACCAGAATGGGGGCATGCGCTTCCAGGTCTTCATGCCGGTGGAAACCGATCCGATGTGCATGACGCGGCTTTGCGGCAGATACACGGAGAGCCAGCCGCCACGTCGTGCGCGCAAGCACAGATCGGTTTCTTCGAAATAGAGAAAAAACCGCTCGTCGAATCCGCCGGCCTCTTTGAATGTGCGGTGGCGCACCATCAGGCTGGCGCCGGCCATCCAGTCCACCGTTTGTGCCACAGTGGGTTCCGGCAAGGCCACGATATAGCGTCGGAGCAACCGAGAGATGGGGCCTGTCATGGCCGCTCCCTCGAATTCGCTGAAAATGGTCGGGAACCGGAACGCGGTCTGGTGGTAGTCGCCATCCTCCCCGTGCAGGCGGCTGCCGACAAAACCCACGTCAGGGTGGGCCCACAGGTGCTCTGCGAGCACCCGAATGGCACCCGGCTCCGGAAAGGCGTCGGAGTTGAGAATGTAAATGAAGTCCGGCAGTGAGCCATCAGGAAGTCCATGGCGGACACCGAAGTTATTGCCTGCCCCGTAACCGCCATTGTGCCCCGACTGGAGCACCCGCACTCGGTTCCAGCCACGCTCTTGCACCGCACGGGTCAGGAAGTCGAATGAGCCGTCACCCGAGTCGTTGTCGACCACCGTGATGGCGCCCATCAGGTCCTTCATTTCATGCAGGGCTGCTTCAACGGCCCGCAGCGTCAGTTCGGGTGTACGGTAGTTGAGCACGATCGTCAGGATGCGGGCATCCTTTGCTTGCGTCATGCGCCCGCTCCAGGTCGCTGGGCCTCTTCAATGCAGCCCTTCATCAGGCTGGCCATCACGCGCACATTGGGCTCAAGCACCATGGAGTCGTGATTGCCTGGCACCTCCAGCACGCGCAAATTAGGCAGGTACCGGGTCCAGTCGTTGTCGGCGTAGAGATACTCTCGCTCCGAGCTGACCCAGCGGCCCCCAGAGACCTTCCACCGTCGGTCCAGGGGGGGCCGAAACAACACGGCGGGTCCGTTCCAGACCTGGGGTTGGTAGAGGGGCAATGCACCCAGGAACGCCGCCTGAATGGCTTCGTTGTTGAGCTGGTTCGCGCGGGGCTCAACCACGGGTGCACCCCGGTTGTGCCATCGGGTGAGCTCCCAGCGAACGCGCTGTTGCGCCCAGCGCCAGACAAACCCTACACCTTCTTTTCGCAGTTCGGCCAGTTTGATGATGGCCCTGTCTATGCGCTTGACGGGAGGCGACATGGGCAGCGGCGTGTCCAGGAGCACCAGAAGCTTGATCTCTTCTCCGGCCGATTCCAGCTGGCGGGCTATCTCAAAGGCAGTGATCCCGCCACCGGAGAATCCGCCCAGCAAGTAGGGGCCGTGCGGCTGGATCTGGCGCATTTCTGCGATGTAGTCGGATGCCGCCGCCTCAAAAGTCGTGTGGGGCGCTTGATCGCCATACAGGCCGCGTGCCTGCAGGCCGAAAAAAGGCCGGTCCGTGCCCAGCAAGCGCGCCAGGTGGCGCAGGTTGAGCACATTGCCAAACATGCCGGCCACCAGGAAGAAGGGGGTGCGCTCGCCTCCCTCGCCGTCGTGCATGGGCACCAGGTGGACGAAGCGGCGTCTGGTTGGCGGTGCCGCAGCGTTTGACGGGGAGGGCGCTGCTTCTGCAGAGCCGCCACTGTCTCCGATGCGCTCCCGGATCAAGGCAGCGCACAGCGAAATGGTTGGGGCTTCAAAAAGCACGGAGATCGGGAACTCGACCCGATAGGCTTTTTTGATCATCGCGAACAGGCGCACGGCGATCAGGGAGTGCCCGCCGAGATCAAAGAAGCTGTCCTGGACCCCCACCTGATCGACGCCCAGCAGTTCTTCCCAGAAGCCCACCAGCGTGCGCTCGACATCGTTGCCCGGCGCGACGTAGTCGCTGTCGAGATCGGGCCGCTGGAACTTCTGTCCGGAACCGGCGTCATGCGTTGCGACTTCGTTGGCCTTGTGAACCAGCGCGTCCAGGTTCATTGACGAGATCACCACTTGCGCCAGGCCGGTGGCCATTGCACGTCCGAACGCGTCGGCACCTTCGCGCGGGAGGATGCCTTGCGACATGTTGTACTGCAGTTGCTCCTCTGCTGGTGACAGTTTCGCGTGGCCACCGCCACCGGCTTCTTCGAACTCCAGTTCGCGTGCGTCCAGCCGGCTGACCGACGATGAAAATCCGCCTTCCTGCAAACGCTTGATCGAAAATCCCTGCACCTCCAGGCAAATGTCACCTTGTGCATCGCACAGGGTGACGTCGAAGACCGCGAACGGTGCGTCAACCCGGTTTTCCTGGGCGTTGCGAACCCAGCTCCACACCGCGCCCGGAAGCGGCCGGTGCACTTTCACCGTCTGGTACGACACGGGCACCCACAGGTGGTCGCTCTCGTAGCCTTCGATCAGGTGCATGGCCCAGCCGGTGGCCAGATCCAGCAGCGCCGGGTGCAGGATGTAGCCGGCCTCAAGATCGCTTTCAAACGCTGGAGGCAGTTGCAGGCGGGCGACGCCTTCGCCTTCGCCGTAGGCCACCGACCGTAACACCCGCCAGCGCGGGCCGAAGTTCAAGTGCGCTTCCTGTGGTGAGCGCAGTCCCTCAGGGTCCTCGGCGCGGTGGTGCGCGCAACGGGCCAGCAGTGCGGAAATGTCCACCCGCTCAGGGGGGGGCAGTGCACCCGGGACCAGGGTGGCCTGGGCATTGAGCTGAAAGCCCTTTCGCCCTTCAAACACCACATCGCTGCGCACTTCCAGGGCATAACCTTCCTCACTGCGTGCCAGCTTCACGCGCACTTGGCGTGGCTGAGCGTTGTCCACCTCCAGGGGGCGGAAGAAGTACAGATCCTTGATCGAGAAAGAACCCGATTCGCTGTTGCCCCGCAGGGCCTCGGCAGCGAGCTCGAGATAGCCAGTGCCGGGCAGCAGGGCTTGACCGGTCTTGGTGCGGTGGCCGTCGAGAATCCAGCGATCTTCGGTTTGCCAGGTAGCGGTAAACATACGATGGCCACTGGCGTCAAACGTGGCTTCGTCCAGCAGGGGGCTGCCGGCCGGGTGGCGAGGTGGCCGCGCCGCTTCGCCCAGGCGCGTGGCCATCGCCTTGGCTGCCATACCGACTTCGTTCCAGATACCCCAGTCAATGGCCATCACCCGGGTGCGTTGTCCCGCGCGGCTGCGCGCATAGGCGTTGAGGTATTCGTTGGCCGCCACATAGTCGACCTGACCTGCCGGTGCAGTCACCGTGCTGGTGGAGGAGAACAGGACCAGAAGGTCGATGCTGCCATCGGGGAACAGGTCGTGAAGAATCTGTACCCCGTGCACCTTGGGTGCAAACACCTCTTCAACACCACCCGAGGTCTTGGTCAGCAGTGGGCCGTCGTCCACGACACCTGCTGCGTGGATCACCACCTCTATGCGTCCGAAGCACTGTTGAGCCTGGTCGGCGGCCGCCTGCATGTCCTGGACGTTGCACACATCGGCGGCGATCACCAGCACCTCGGCACCCAGGCTTTCCAAGCGGCGCACGGCCATGATCCGCTGCACAACAGAGTCCAGTGGATCGCCGCTGCGCAAGCGGGAGTCCCAGGTCTCGGGCGCGGGCAATGGCTGGCGTGCCAGCAGCACCAGCCGCGCGTGGTTTTCTCGCGCGAGCCGCTCGGCCAGCGACAGGGCTATGCCGCCCAGGCCGCCAGTGATCAAGCAGACGCAACCTTGTGTCAGCCCGGGAAGGCCTTCGGTGGGCGCCAGAGGCAGAGGGGCGTAGCCCAGCTCGAATCGCTTGTCGGCCCGCCAGGCGACCACGCGGTTCCCAGGCGTTGCAAACAGGTCTTCAAGCACACGGTCGGCAAGCGCTGACAACGCATGCGCATCGGGTTTCACGCGCCAGCCTTTGTCGACGACGGGCAGGGTGACATCAAGCACCGAACAGGTCAGACCGGGCAATTCGTGTGGAGCGACGCGGGCAGGGCCCATGAGCGTGGCTTTTTCAGGGTAGGGCAGTGCTTCGTCGCGAATGCGAGCGGCACCTGAACTCAGCACGGTCAGGTGCTGGGGTTTGGGCAGGTTCTCGCCCGCGATGGCCTGCGCCAGGAACAGCAGACTGAAGAAGCCCTGTTCAAGGTTGCGGTGAAAGAAGCTGCTGCCCGGTCGAAAGCGTTCCTCTCGGGTCACCAGCCAGCCGTGCACAATTTGCTGCGGCGGGTTGCCTGTGGCCACGAGATCTCGCATCAGCTCGTCGTAGCCTTCGCGGCCGCGTTCGGGTGCCAGTAAATACTCGAATTCGCTCAAGCGTGCAAACAAGTCGCCCGCCCGCACCACGGTGACCCGGTGAGACGCACCGCGCAGGCGTTCGACCAGCATGTCGGCAAGGCCGGTCTCATCTGCAAACACCAGCCAAGTCTGTGGCGACGTGCTGGCAAGGTCTTGGGTGACATCGATCTCGATGTTGGCCTGGCGAGGACGCCAGCGCGGCTGATAACCCCATGCACCGATGTCGTCGGTGCGCACCAGCTGGGGCGCCATTTCTGGCGCCGAGCGGGCCGCGCCGGGCTCGATGAAATACGGCTTCCGCTGAAAAGCATAGGTGGGCAATGGCACACGTTGCCGGCGAGCCTCGCCCCAGATCGGCTCCCAGTCCACGTTGACACCGGTCGCCCAGAGTCGACCCAGCGTACCGAGGAACCAGACGTCATCTGGCCCAGCATGATCTGCATGGCGCAGCGAGTTGATCACCTGGGAGGCTGGAACGCCGTTGGCCTGGGCCAGCGAGCCCAGCGTCTTGCCCGGGCCAACCTCCAGGTACACCCGGTGGGACTCCTTCTTCAGGGTGGTCAGGCAATCGGCAAACCGCACCGTATGGCGCAGGTGCTGGACCCAGTACAGCGGATCCATGGCGTCGGCTGCGCTCAGTGGCTCTCCATCGCGGTTGGAGATGATGGGGATTTTGGGCGCGCTCAGGGGGATGCTGCGCAGGTAGGCTTCGAACCGGCCCAGGATGGGCTCCAGCATGCGCGAGTGCGCCGCAATGTCGATCTGGACGCGCTGCGACTCAATCTCGCGCTCGCGCAGCAGGGCCTCCAGTTGGCCCAGTGCTTCCTGCGGTCCCGACACCACGCACAACTCGGGCGCGTTCACGCTGGCCAGGTCCAGCTCCTGGCCCAGCAGGCCCTGCAACTCGTCGGCAGGCAAGGGCACGCTGAGCATGCCGCCTGGCGGCACTGAGTCAAAGAGCTGTCCACGCAGCAGCACCAGACCGATGCAATCTTCAAATGACATCACGCCGGCCAGGCAAGCGGCCGTGTTTTCACCCATGCTGTGACCCAGCAGCGCAGCCGGCCTGACCCCCCAGGACATCCACAGCTGCGCCAGCGCGTGTTCAACAATCATGATCAGCGGCAGCTGAACCGAAGGCCGTTTGAGCGCTTCGACAGCCGCCGCATGGTGTTGCGGTTCGGGCAGCCACAGGGCCCGGATGTCGTAATCCAGCTGTCTTTGCAGCACGTCCAGCCCGCGGTCCATCCAGTCCTGGAACACCGGCTCCGTTGCGTACAGCTCTCGTGCCATGCCGGCATATTGGGCACCTCCGCCTGGGAGGAGGAACACCACTTCGGGGTTGTCACCCAGGTGGTTGTGCGTGAATACCCGGCGGACATCGCCACCTTCGAGCAAGGTGGCCGCCTCCTCATGGCTTTCGGCCACCAGCACGCGCCGATGTTCGAAAGCCCGGCGCCCTTGTTTGAGCGTAAAGGCCACGTCGGCCAGCGGCTGTTCGGGGTGCGCCCTCAGGTGGGCAGCCAAGGCTTTGGCGTTGGCGTCAACTGCCGTGCGCGAGCGGCCCGATACCACGAGCAACTGGAATGGCCAGTCGGAAGGGTCCGAGGCCTCACGCGCAGGGGCTTCTTCCAGCACCGCGTGTGCATTGGTTCCTCCCACACCCAACGAATTCACCCCGGCGCGGCGGGGCCCCTTGTGTGAAGACCAGGGACTCAGGGTGTGGCTGACCTGAAACGGGCTGGTTTCGAAGTCGATGGATGGGTTGGGTTGCTCGTATCCCAGACTCGGCGGAATCTCGTGGTGTTTGAGTGCCAGTGCGACCTTGATCAGGCTGGCCACGCCCGCAGCCGTGTCGGTGTGGCCGATGTTGGTCTTGACCGAACCGATCTGGCAGAAACCTGTGTCCGACGTGGTCTCCCGGAAGGCCTGCGTCAGCGCAGCCACCTCGATGGGGTCTCCCAGGAAAGTGCCGGTGCCGTGGCATTCGACATAGTCGATGGTGTCGGCGCTCACGCCCGCCACGGCATGGGCTTCCGCAATCGCCTTGGCCTGTCCGTCCACGCTCGGAGCCAGGTAGCCGGCCTTGGCCGAGCCGTCGTTGTTGACCGCCGTTCCCTTGATCACAGCCCAGATATGGTCACCATCCTTGAGCGCGTCTTCCAGGCGGCGCAGCACCACCACGCCTGCGCCAGAACCGAATACGGTGCCCTGGGCCCGGTGGTCAAAGGCATGGCAATGTCCGTCTGGCGAGAGGATCTCGCCCTCTTGGAAAATGTAGCCGCGGGCGTGTGGCAGTTCGATCGTCACACCGCCTGCCAGAGCCATATCGCATTCGCCGAGCAACAAGGACTGGCAGGCTTGGTGTACGGCGACAAGTGAGGTCGAGCACGCCGTCTGGATGTTGACGCTCGGTCCCCTGAGGTCAAAGATATGGCTCACCCGGGTGGACAGGAAATCCTTGTCGTTGCCGGTGTGGCGCAACAGGAACATGCCCGTACTGGCCACCAGGTCCGGGTTTGAACAGATGTTGAAGTAAAAGTAGCTGCCCATGCCACAACCGGCATAGACCGCAACTGGGCCATCAAAGCTTTCAGGTGGGTGTGCGGCATTTTCCAGAGCCTCCCAGGCCACTTCCAGGAACTGGCGGTGTTGCGGATCCATGATGGCCGCTTCCTTGGGGCTGAAGCCGAAGAATTCAGCATCAAACTGGTCGAATCCTTCAAGCACTGCCGCTGACGGCACATAGTTGCGGTGCCGCATGCGCTCCGGGCTTTCACCGGCTGCCAGCAGCTCGGTCTCGGACAGCCGCCGAATGGACTCAATCCCGTGGCGCAGATTGGACCAATATTCCATCGGATTGGCGGCACCCGGCAGATGCGTCGCCATGCCGACGATGGCGATGTCGTTCGAAGCGGCTGAAGGCGTGGTCACACAGATCTCTCAGGTAGGGTCACCCGGTCATACTCCTATCCGGTAAAACATTATGGCTCAACAAATTGTTACCTCGTGCGACCGGGATCACACTTTAGAGGGATCGCATGGCGCGGAAACGATGCTGTTTCCGGCTGGGCTGGAGCCAGACTGGTCGATGTTGAAGTTGGTGTCACCCAGCACGCCAAACTCACTGCGGTCGTGCAGCACTTCATCGACAACCTCAATGTCGATCAGCCGTGTTTCAGATGCAAAGCCATACACCAGAGCGGTATCGCAGAGGATGTTGATGCTGCGAGGAACACCGTGAGCGGCCTTGGCGATCTTGGCTGTGGCGTAGGGTGTGAACAGTTGGCGGTCTCTTCCGGC